>NZ_JBQKUL010000018.1:0-70305 GCF_054968565.1 Pseudoalteromonas sp. G5_S1_54_S4
TAGAGCAGTTTGAGATTGCATTAAGTTTGAGTCATTGTTTAGCAATTTATCGTGGAGATACCTTGTATAGTAAAGGTGCTAAAGCACTACAATCAGCTTGGTTAGCGACAAAAAAACCGATGATATACTTTGGCGATTTTGATGCTAAAGGGGTTAGTATCGCTATGCATGAGCATTATTCTTCTATACTTTTACCTAGCTTTAATTTAGTTGAGCAGCATGCAACTGCGGCGATGCTGCCTGATAAACAGTTACCTTTTATTGCTAAAATACAAAAATATAAAGTTAGCAGTGCTTTTCAGCCTTATTTGCAGCTGTTATGTCAGCAGTTAAAAAGCTTACGCCAGCAGAGAATGCAAAACCTGCCTTTGGTTGCCATTTTTTTACGAGGGTGATTGCTTTATTGGCATCATTTTATGCTAAATATATACAATCAATAAGCTTATAGGTTATGTTCAAATGTAAATATTAATTTGCGTAGTAACTGGAGGCTTATGTTAATAAGACATCGTTTTATTTATGCCTTGATATTATTCAGTAGCGTAGTCTGCCAAGTAGTTGCAGATGAAGCTGATGTTGATCCAGAGTTAGAGCAGCAGCTCGATCATTAGCATATGGAAAAGCGAAGTGGTAAAGAACGGCAAAGTGACTTAACGGCTCATTTAACCGGCATTTTACTGTTAGATATCGACTTTTTTAAACGTATTAATGATAACTATGGTCATAATGCCGGTGATGCCGTGTTAATTGAAGTTAGCCAGCGCTTAAGTTGTTGTCGGGATCATTATTGTGCGCTGGGGCGGAGAGGAAATTGTTTTATTATTAGATACTATCTCCATATCCCAAGTAAGGCCTTTTATTCAGCGTATTTTAAAAGCTGTGGCTGAGCCTGCTATACAGTTTGAGCAGCATCTGATTGATGTTAGCGTTAGCGGTGGCTTTATTCATTTACCCTTTGCTAAGGTTAGCGAGCAGCAATTAAATTGGGAAAAAGTGATGCAAATTGCTGATATGGCATTATATTTAAGTAAAACAAATGGTCGAAATCAGGTTTATCTGGTAAATGACTTAAAAGTACCCTACGAGCAAGCGGAGTCTTTACTTTATAGTGATTTAGGTAGGGCAATAGAGCAAGAATTAGTGGAGATAACGATAGAATACGGCCCCGGTGGTCGCGTTAATTAAGTTGTTATAGTTACCGTTAAGGCTAGCACTTTTTTGTTAGTAAATGCTCGCTTACGTTGTTTAATAAAATCTACATTTTAGTCTATACATTT
Source organism: Pseudoalteromonas sp. G5_S1_54_S4 (assembly GCF_054968565.1). Taxonomy (NCBI): domain Bacteria; kingdom Pseudomonadati; phylum Pseudomonadota; class Gammaproteobacteria; order Alteromonadales; family Pseudoalteromonadaceae; genus Pseudoalteromonas; species Pseudoalteromonas sp. G5_S1_54_S4. Next base: position 1,278 of record NZ_JBQKUL010000018.1, read on the forward strand.
TTTAACTTCTAAAAGGTGTGCAATTTATAACCTTTTAGGTTAAGTTTAGCTAACACTATAAAATCCTTCAGGAAAGAGCCTATGTGGATAAAGCATTTTTTAGTATCGCTGTTTATGCTGTTATTGAGTTGCTTGGCATTTCAAGTACTAGCAGAACAGACTAATATTGATCAACAGCTTGAATCACAATTAGACCAATACCTTGAATTATCAGCAACAGATAGAGAAGCTTCGATAGTAATGCTTAATAAGCTTGCTGAAACTAATAGTGACATTCCTGCCTTGCAAAGCCGTGCCAGATTACTTAGTTATTTAACAACTAACACCTATTTTTCTGATAATACTGAACAGAGCGCTGAATTATTACAGCAATTATTAGATATTGCTAAACGAACAGAAAACCCTAATGCCTTAACTGAGATTTATGCGACTGAACTAGAAATGTTGCTTTATCAAGGAAAATTGGACGACGCTATTATTAAGTCTGATTTAGTTAAAACGGAATTAGAGCAAGCTACTGATGTACGGATTAAATACTATGCTCATAATGTTTTAGGCCGTATTTATAAAGAGGACGGTCAATATAGCGAGGCTTTAGAGCATTTTATTCAAGCTTTAGATGCGATTGATAAAATTGATAATATTTTAAATCTACGCCGCCGTTTTTTCTTAAATTTCAACATTGCCCACTTACATATTGAATTTAAAAACTGGCCTCAAGCTAGACAAATTACAGAACAACTAATCTCGGATGCAAAAAAATATCAATTTAGTAGTACTTTACCTGAGTTGTATTTATTACTGGGTTATATCGCTGCCGAAGAGAAAAAGATGGATGAGGCTATCACACTTTATCGGCTAGGTTTAGATGAAGCGATAAAGGTGGATTGGGAGCAACTTGCGTTAACCTTTGAAAATAATATAGGCTCCATTTATATTGAGTTAAAGCAATATTCTGCTGCCAAAAAAGTGTTACAAGACGCGTTAAAACGAGCTGAAATTTTAGACGATACCTATTCTGTGCATCTGTTAAGATTAAACTTAGGTTACATACGGGTTATGAATGCAGAGCATCAAGCAGGGCTTGAGCAAATGTTAGCTAGCTTAGATTACTTTGAGAATAGTACTAATAAATCTGACTATGCACCTAAACTTGAGTGGCTAGCTAAGGCCTATGCAGCAGCGGGATTATATAAAGATCAAGCAGAAACCCTATTAAAGCAAATGGCGCTGCAGGAAAAGATTCGCTCGGCCGATAGAGAGGCGCACTTAACAGAGCTGCAAAACCGTTATGATAATAAAGCTAAAGCGCAAAAAATTATTATTTTAGAACAAGAAAACTCGTTAAAAGCACAATTATTAAAAAATCAGGAGTTACAGCAAAGACTCACCTTTATGTTTGTGCTTCTTATGTTGTTTGCCGCAGTGGGTATGTATCTTTTATATCGCAAAGTTCGTCAGTCAAATAAAAAGCTTAATGAAACTAACAAGCAGCTCGCTATTCAATCGCTGCGTGATCCCTTAACCGGTTTATATAATCGTAGAGCCTTAGTTGAACATATGCAGGGGCGACAAGAGAAGCGTCGGCAAACTGATGCCGCCACTAAGTTAACCGGCTTTTTAATGTTAGACATTGATTTTTTTAAACGAATTAATGATACCTATGGCCATAGCGCAGGTGACGCTGTATTAATTGAAATGGCTAAGCGTTTACAAGCTAGTTGTCGTGATAATGATCTTGTAGTGCGCTGGGGTGGAGAAGAAATAATATTATTATTAGATAATATTTCGCTGCAACAGGTGTCTGGCTTTATCGAGCGTATTTTGAAAACTATTGCTCAGACACCAGTGCAGTTTGAGCAGCATAGTATTGATGTGACAGCAAGTGGTGGTTTTATTCATTTACCCTTTGCAGGTGTTAGCGAAGAGCAGCTGGATTGGGAGAAGGTATTGCAGATAGTCGATATGGCATTGTATTTAAGTAAGGCCAATGGCCGTAACCAAGTGTGTATGGTTAATAATTTAAATGTCAGTTTTGAGCAAGCAGAAGCCTTGCTTTATACCGATTTATCGACCGCAATTAAGGATGGAGTGGTTGATGTAGAAGCCGTTATCGGATTAGGTGGCAGTGTGCACTAGTTTTGTTTCACACAAGAAAATTACTTAGGGGAATAAATGCAAATAAAGTTCTATCTTAAAATAATTGCCCCATGGCTAGCGCATTTTAATCCCAGATTCTAACAGGGTTGAGCGATAATCATCGTCTAGCCCTGCCATTTTCTTTTTTCTCGCCATACTGGCTGTTTTAGTTGTATCTTGTTTAAATAACGCCATGGCTATTTTTCTCATTACGTTAAAAACAAGGGGTCCTTGCTTCTTACGGATTCTTGATTCATCTTCCCTAAAGTTCATATCCAACATCCAATGCATACTTTCAACCTGCCAGTGGCTTCGTACCGCATTAAGTGCTTGCTCCGCACCTAACGCTAACGAACTAACAAAACAAAGGGGTCAAATCTTGACTTCAGACATCAAGTCGCCATTAGCTCAAAGCAACTTTATTTAATGCTTTATTTTCCTCTTAAAGTGAAGCGCCTCTCATCCTCTTTGTAAATTAATAGGCTTCAAGAAAATTAGTTTTTGTATTTTTAGCTTTAAAAATCTCTGCCATGTTTTAACTACAAAAGGATATAAGTGAAAGCTAGTGACTTACCATTTATACGGTTGTGTTAGAAGGTAACTGTAGTAGAGTGTGTGTCAATTAACCAAAATAAGGAACATTCATGGAATTAGTTAAAACTACAAGTTTGAAATTTGAAGTAACAGAAACAGGCCACCAAATAATACAAGTTAAAATAAACGGACATAAAGTAAATTTAATTTTAGATACAGCGGCGGGTGCATCTGTTTTAGATAGGGCATGTATTAAAAAGCTTGGAATACAAGAGAAACTAAGTGAAGAAAATGCCGCAGGTTTAGGTACAGCCGACCACGAAATGGGCCTGATTGAAGTATTAAAATTTGAATTAGCAGGGCAGTTGTTTGAAAGTACAGAGTTTGTATCACTAAACCTAGACCATGTTCAGCCCGCTGGTGGTGACAATATAATACATGGATTATTAGGCTCTCCATTTTTTAGAAAATACCAAGCTGTATTAGATTTTGGCACTGATACACTGACAATTAGTGAGCCATTAGCTGATTGTGAGTAATTAAAGCGACTTCTTTAAGTCGCTATTTTGCATATTAAGCACAGCATGATAAATCGGGTTGCCCCAAGTAAATTCATCATTTTTGTCGGATGGCGTGGCTTTGCCACTTATCCGACCTACGTTATAAAGTAGGTTGGTTAAGCCAAAGGCGCCACCCAACAGAGTTCTTAAAGCTATTAAAGCGGCTTAATTCAAGCCGCTACTTTCCTCTAAAAGCGCAGCGTCTCTTATCCTCTTTGTAAATTAATTTGCTTTAAACAACATTAACTTTGCCTCTTTTCCATCCGTTAATATCGCTACATTACCTTCAGCAGTAACAAACACATCTCTGAGCCTGCCTTTAGCCTCTGGGAAAATATGCAATTGGGTGAACTCACCATTTGCTAAATTAACACTGTAGAGCTTTTTATCGACCAATGTAGTAATAAGCACGTGGCGTTGCAGTGAAGGGAAGGCTGCATGGTTAGAACCATAATATGCCATGCCTGATGGGGCGATTGAGGGCGTCCAATCTACGGCTGGTTTAGCCATTCCAGGGTAATCTCTAAAGGGGGAAATACGTGCTTGTGAATAATCGTCGCCGTTGGTTATTACTGGCCACCCGTAATTGGTGCCAGCTGTTAAATAGTTGAGCTCGTCACCGCCTGCGGGGCCGTGTTCGTGGCTGATAATTTGCTGTGTATCGTGATCATAAACCAAGCCTTGCAAGTTACGGTGCCCGAGTGAATACATGGCATGTGCGTTTGGGTTTTCGTGCTCAATATATGGGTTATCGGTTGGTATTGTGCCGTTTAAGTTTATGCGTAATGTTTTGCCAAGTTGACTGGTAATAACCTGTGCTTGCTCGCGGAAGTCAAAACCATCACCACTTGAAAATAATAAGGTATTATCAGGCAATACAAGCGCGCGGCCAGAATAATGCTGCGGTGTGCCTTTATCGGTGGCGACTTTATAAATAATTTTTGGCGTTGAAAATTGCGCACCATCAAACGTGGCTTTGGCTATTACTAGCCTGTTTGCATCAAGCTCACCTTGGGCGTAAGTGAATATAATTTCTTTTGATTCACTGTAATTTGGCGAAAGCACTACATCAAGTAAACCACCTTGCCCTGCAACGTATAAGCCCTCGAAGTTTATTTTAACTCGGGTTTGTTGGTTGTTTTTAATGATAACAACATGGCCATCACGCTCGGTGATTAACCAGGTATTGTTTGGGAGTTTAACCATACTCCACGGTGAATTGAGCCCTGTTGCTAAAGTACTAGCTGTGTATTGCTGTGTTGGTAACTCTGCACTGGCGTGACAAGAAAACGCTAAAAGTGACAGTAGCGTAATACAACATAGAGATTGTTTACCCTGCAAGCCTTTGCTAGTGTAAGGAAAAAGTTTCATTTTAAGTTGAGATAACCATGCAGTTTTTAACACGTATACTCCCGTCATTTTTAGTTTCTTGGTTACTTACATTCACTCTTGCTAGCTTGTTTCATAGTCAATACGTTGTCAATCAATTAGTTAATGTAGGTGTTGTAGTGGGCTTTAATGACCGTGTTAACTTAATCCTTGAAGATTGGCTTGGCTTGCTACCGACCTATGGCGCTATTATTGCTGTTGCACTTGCTATCGCGTTTTTGGTTACTTGGTTTATTGCTAAAAAAATGAACAAGCAAGGTACACAACTATTTGTTATTGCTGGTGTGGTGGCGTTTGCAACGGCGTTAATTGCGATTGAGTCAATTATGAATATTACTATTATTGCAGGTGCAAGAGGTTGGGGTTTTTATGCGCAATTATGTGCAGGTGCAGTAGGGGGTTATGTATTTGCAAAACTCATTAAGGAAAATAAGCACAAGGCAGCGCATCACGGCTTTTAAGTCAGAATTGGTCTGCAATGTAAAAAGCCGCTATTAATATAGCGGCTTTTGTGTGTATAAATTGCGTCGTGATATTAAAAAATTAAACTAAACAGCTTGTAACCACTTAAGCCAAAAATAAGCACTAACACCGGTAAAGTAAGTAAGTTTACCAACATTGAGTTGGTGTATTTGCCCATTACAGAGCTTTGATTAACTAGCCACACAAGGTAGGTGGTGACAATAGGCAGTAATAGGCCATTAGCTGCTTGAGCAAAAATTATCACGGCAACAGGGTCTAAACCCAGAGACGCCACGGCTGCACCAAATAATAAAATAACAATGGCGACACTTTTAAAGCGGGTGTTATCCATTTTATTTGACCAACCTAACATGCCACATACTGCATATGCACCGGCAAGGGGAGCTGTTATTGCGCTGGTTAAACCTGCTGCAAATAAGCCAATAGCAAAAAAGTAATGGGCAGCATCGCCAAGTAATGGCTCAAGTTGTACCGCCATGTTGGCAGCGCTAATTTGCCCTGCATCTGTGCCATAAAATGCCACTGACGCGGTTGATAAAATTGCCAGCGTGATCACGCCACCTAAGGTGATAGACACACCCGTATCTACATTAGTTTGCTTAATAACTTTTTGCTTATCACTTTTGCTGTCGTGTCTTGCAGCTAAAACACCTGAGTGTAAAAATAAGTTATACGGCACTATGGTGGTGCCCACTAATGCCAATACCGTGGTAATTGAACCCTCAGGCATACTAGGAATAAACCCTGCTAACACATCACTGAGCGAGGGAGCAGCCATAACAAGTGTAGAGATAAACACTAGGCTCATTAAAACCACTAATAAAATAAGCGCGTTTTCAACGACTTTGTGTTTACCGCTGTAAAGTAACACCGCACTTAAAAATGCAATGAGTGGCGTCCAAAGCTGGGCATTAACATGAGGGAATATTTCAATTAATCCCATGCTGGCACCGCTAAGGTTGCCAGCTTCATAGGCGGCACTACCTACTCCAATGGCGCTGATCACTAAAAATATAGCGAGAGATTTAAATAGGGGCGTTTCAATGTGAGCTCTTAGCGCTTGCGCTAAATCTTGCCCGGTGGCTACGCCAAGGCGCGCCGCCATAGATTGTAATAATATGGTGGCAATAACTGAAAACAGTAATGTCCATATTAGTGCAAAACCAAAGTTTGCACCTGCCACGCTGGCAGTCGTAATAGTCCCTGGTCCAATGAAGGCAGCGGTGACGAGTAGTCCTGGTCCTAATCGCATAATTGACCTTAATAGTACTTTTGTATATTGCTATTTAAAGTTACATCTAACGTTTTATAACGCGATGCCTGTATTATTGCTGCCACTTATATTAAGTGCCTTGCAGCGATAGCCGCCCCTTGGCAAACCCTTTTTTGATGATAATCATATGTTAAAAAAGGTCGCGTAGCATACCAACTTATATATAAATTTAAAGGGGGGGTGGCGCGTTTGCACAAAATTAATACAATTAATAAATAACAGTAATAACCGCTTACCTCAGTTTAGGGCTTATTTAACGGCTTAGAGGATGACTGAATAACCTTAAATTGTTCACAGGTTTATGCCAATAACTATAGGCACTATAAGCGCTTTGCACGCACTGTATTCAAGCAAAGGGTTTGAATGCCCTAAATATCAACCCATTTATGCCATCACGGCTTTAATGGCCTCTAAGCCTTTTCGCAAAGTACTGGCATCGGTTGCATAATTAATGCGAATACACTGGTGTTTGTGTGCCCAAGCATCATCAATACCAATAAAAAAATTATGCCCGGGAATAATATAAACATCCTGTTCTTTGAGCTTTTGGTAAAGTTGTTCGCTGGTTATTTTTGCCTCTTTAAACCACAGCCACATAAAAAATGCGCCTTCTACTTTGTGTAAGTAAACGGGGAGGTGGGCAAATATTTCATCAAACAAGTTCATTGCTGTTTGTGCTTTTTCTCGATAAAAAGGCAGCACTGAATTTTTACACAGCGGGAGGAGTTCATCCTCATTAATTAGGCGCGTTACTAAACTTGGGCCAAAACTGTTCGGCGATAAAACCATACTGCCATTTACATGGCCAATGGCTTTAATTATGTCATTGTTAGCCACTACAATACCGGTTCGCAAACCCGGTAGGCCAAGCTTGGAAAGCGACATGCATAAAATAATGTTTGAGTTCCAGGTTAAGTTTGCGTCGGTATAAATACACCCAGGGAATGGGTCGCCGTAGGCGTTATCAATGATCAGTGGGATATTATATTGCTTAGCCAATAAATCGAGATGCTGTACTTCTTCATCAGTAATGACATTGCCTGTTGGGTTAGTCGGGCGCGATACACACAGTGCGCTAATGCTGCTGTCGCTTGCTAATACTTGCTCAACAGCTTTAAAATTAATGATATATTTAAATTGGTTTGAGCCACTTTCAGTATTTAAAATTTCGATATCGGGCTTTATTGCTACAAACATATCGTCAGTTAAGCCTTGATCTGCATAGCCTACATATTCAGGAGCCAGCGGAAATAAAACCTTTTTATGGCTTCCATCCGGCATACTGCCAGCTAACAGATTAAATAACACAAAAAAATTGGCTTGGCTGCCATTACCAAGCGCTATATTATTTGCGGTTAAATCGCATGAGTATTCACTTTTTAGTTGCTTGGCCAGAGCTGCACGAAATGCATCATTACCTGTTGGGCCATCGTAAAGTCCAAATACGTTGGAAAGTGTATTATTAGCAACAAGCTTTTGTAACTCATTGATAAAAATATTATTAACCTCAGGCACTAAGGCCGGATTACCACCACCGAGCATAACAATATTTGGATTATTACTGTTTTTAGCATCGCCTAAATCTTCCATTAACTGAGTAATACCATTAGGTTGAGTAAATTTAGTGCCGAAGTTTGAGTAATCCATAATGACTGTGTGCCTTTAAAAATGATAAGTTAGTGTAAATTAACACTATGAATTTGATATTGAAAAATTTTCACCGATTAGATTACTATAGCGATAACCCGCTATAATCGTTTTTCATATTTTAAGTAGGGCAGCCTTATCAGCAACCTTGAATCACACACTAAAACACCTTTAAACACCAAAGCAGATGATTCGGTTATTACTGATACGATTCTTAAAATTGCCACTTTTAACTTGTTTAATTACCTTGAGCCGCCTAATGCCTATTATGAATTTGAACGCATATACACCGCAGAGCAGTGGGCTAAAAAGCAGCGTTGGCTTGTAAATTACTTAACCGAACATCAGCCTGATGTGATTGGTTTTCAGGAAGTATTTAGTATTAAGTCGCTTAAAGAATTAGTTAAAGATCAAGGCTATACGTACTTTGGCGTGGTAGATGAGCCCCAGGTAATCGACGACTTTATTTACAAACGCCCTGTAGTAGCGCTTGCTGCTAAATACCCCATCGTTGAAGTGGCAACTGTTGAGCACGACCATGAGCTTGCTCAAACCCTTGGTTTAACTGATGATTTTACATTTAGCCGAAAGGTGCTTAGAGCTACAATAACTTTACCGCATATCGGCAACACGGATTGTTATGTGGTGCATTTTAAGTCTAAGCGCTCAATGATAGAGCTTGATGAGCAAAACAAAGACCTCACACCCGAAAAAAATATTATCGAGCTATTAAAAGCCGATATAGCAGGGAGTTGGGGCTCAACTATTCAGCGCGGCAGTGAGGCTACATTGCTGATGATAGACATCATTGCACGCCGCGAATCTTCACAAAACCCAATGGTTTTAATGGGCGATTTTAACAACGACTTAGCCGATGGCGTTTTAAGCCATTTACTAACAAATACACTGCGCTTTGCCCCTGCGTTTGACAGTAACACTTACCTTGCAAAATATTGCCTTAACGATGCGTGGCAGTTATTTGCAAAGTCGCAATTAAATTTGGCTAATCAAAATAATGAAAATACAGTGGATTTAAAGCGAAAGCCTACCCATTATTTTGGCGCGAGCAGTTCAGTGCTTGACTACATTTTGTTGTCTTGCGAGTTTGACTCAAGTTACGACGACAGCTTTTTTGAGGTGAGCCAGTACCATACTTACGATCGTCATTTAATTAACCCTGAATTTGAGCGTGATGATTTAAGCACCGATCATGGCGTGGTATTGATTAGCTTAGCATTAAGGTCGTAGCGGGTTTTGTTACTATAAATTGTAAGCTAATCTGCCGCTGACATAATTAGTATTAAGGCGCTCAGTAGGTGCCTTGATGTTTTCCCTTTCTTTTATCCTGCTGTTTTAAAAAATCACTAATAATTAGTGCATTAACTCTAATTTATATTGATCCACATCATCTTTATTAACGGTGAGAGTGGTAAATTAGTGACGCTGGATTTTTAAGTTCGTTTAAATCGCTTATTACAACTACCCTTGTTGTACTTACAAAGCAGGGTTGCTTTTATATAACAAATAGCGTGCTGTATCCTAAAAATTTTTACCTTGACTACCCTCACTTATATACTTTTTACATACATGGAGTTTTAGCACATGACAATTAAATCAACGTTCAAATCTTTGAGTAAGCTCGCTGTTTTGGTCATTGTGGGCGGGGCTGGCTGGTATGCTTGGCAAACCTTGCAACCTACATCATTTGCTGAACAACTCCCTGACAGTGTTGCCTATGGAAATGGGCGAATTGAAGCGACTGAGTACGATATTGCTACAAAATTACCGGGCCGCTTAGTTGACGTTATGGTGCAAGAAGGCGATATGGTCAAAGCGGGTCAAACGTTAGCGGTTATTGATACTGATGATTTAAATGCACAGTTACGTGAAGCTCAGGCGGGGCTTCGTGTTGCTAATGAGTCTCGTAAATACGCATTAGCGATTGTAGAGCAGCATAAAAGTGAGCTTAATTTTGCACAAACTGAATTGCGCCGCTCTGCAAAATTATTAGAAAAAGGCCATATTTCAAAAGAAGTGGTAGATCAACAACGAACCACCTCTGCTATTGCGCAAGCTGCTTTAACCGCGGCAAACGTAAAAGTTGTGCAGTCGGATGCTGAAATAGAAGCAGCGCAGGCACGTATTGAGCGATTACAAAGCAACATAGCCGACAGCACGTTAACAGCACCAATCAATGGACGCATATTGTATCGATTAGCTGAACCTGGCGAAGTGCTTGGCAGTGGTGGTAAGGTTTTATCGTTATTGGATTTAACCGATGTTTATATGAGTATATATTTACCAACCGCGCAAGCGGGCAAGGTAACAATAGGCTCACAAGCACGCATTGTTATTGATGCTGTTGCCGAGTATACATTACCGGCTAAAGTGACGTTTGTATCTGCACAGGCGCAATTTACCCCTAAATCGGTAGAAACCCGAAACGAGCGCGATAAACTGATGTTTAGAGTTAAGGTAAAGCTCGACTCGCAGTTATTAAAAGATCATATCAAACAAGTAAAAACAGGGGTGCCAGGGCTTGCTTATGTGTTGTTAGCGCCTGAAAAAAATTGGCCTACGTCGTTACAGGTACGAGTGCCTGAATAATGGATAACGACGATAAAAACATTCAAAAGCCACCAAGTGAAAGTGTGGTTACGCTTACTAAGGTGAGCCATCGCTATGCTAATAATCGCGTGCTGGACAACATTAGTATTTCATTACCTGCCGGGAAAATGGTCGGGTTTATAGGCCCTGATGGCGTAGGAAAATCAAGCTTGCTGGCACTTATAGCGGGGGCAAGGGCGATTCAAGAGGGGGAGGTTGAGGTATTAAACGGCAATATGCGCAGCAGTGGTTTTCGTAATACGGTGTCGCCACGCATTGCTTACATGCCTCAAGGGCTTGGCAAAAATGTGTATCCAACACTTTCTGTGTTTGAAAATATAGATTTTTTTGGTCGTCTATTTTCTCAAAATAAAGCCGAGCGAAAACAACGAATTAATAACCTTTTAAAAAGTACAGGCTTAGAGGCATTTGCCGATCGCCCCGCAGAAAAGCTCTCTGGTGGGATGAAACAAAAACTCGGTTTGTGCTGCGCACTGATCCATGACCCTCAATTATTAATTTTAGATGAGCCAACTACCGGAGTTGATCCGCTATCGCGTCGTCAATTTTGGCAATTAATAAACAGTATTCGCGCTGAAAATACACAAATGAGCGTACTGGTTGCGACCGCCTACATGGAAGAAGCCGATGATTTTGATTGGCTAGTCGCTATGGACGATGGAAAAGTAATCGGTACGGGCAGCCCACAAAACCTGAAAGCGCAAACTAATAAAGAATCGCTTGATGAAGCCTTTATAGCATTACTTCCTGAAGAAAAGCGCCATGATCATCAGCGGTTAGTTGTGCCACCTCGTAAACAAGACATAAAAACAACTCAGTTCGCTATAGAAGCAAATGGATTATGTAAAACATTTGGCGATTTTACCGCCGTTAACAAGGTGAGCTTGAGTATTGAGCAAGGTGAAATTTTTGGCTTTTTAGGCTCAAATGGCTGTGGAAAAACTACCACAATGAAAATGCTTACGGGGTTACAACCGGCAACCAGAGGCGAAGCAAAATTGTTTGGTGAAAAGGTCGATGCCAATAATATAGAAAGCCGCAAACGCGTTGGTTTTATGTCACAAGCGTTTTCGCTTTATAACGAGCTTACAGTGAAGCAAAACTTGGTATTGCATGCGCGTTTATTTCACTTACCTGCAGAGAAAATAGAGCCGCGCGTTAAAGATTTAATTACTCGGTTTAACCTTAAAAAATACAGTGACGATTTTCCTACCGATTTGCCCCTAGGTATTCGCCAGCGTTTATCGCTTGCTGTTGCGGTAGTACATAGCCCTGAAATGCTCATACTTGATGAGCCCACATCGGGGGTAGACCCCGTTGCAAGGGATGACTTTTGGCAGCTACTCATTGAGCTTTCGCGCGAACAAGGCGTGACTATTTTTATTTCGACTCACTTTATGGATGAAGCGGCACGTTGCGATAGAATTTCGTTAATGCATGCAGGTAAAATACTTGCCAGCGATACGCCAGCTGCACTGTGCCAAGCGCGTAATACCGACACACTAGAAGCTGCCTTTATTGAATATTTAGAAGAGGCGGTAAATGCAGCGGGAGCAAGCTCGGCGATACAAGTATCGATAACGGATAAACCCAAAGCATTGGCTACAGCGCCCGCTACTCGTAAAAATAACACTAACCCCACATTTAGTTTGTTGCGGCTATTTGGTTATGCGCATCGCGAAACGCTAGAGTTATGGCGCGATCCTATTCGCCTAACGTTTGCTTTAATGGGCTCGATAATTTTGCTGTTTATTTTAGGTTACGGCATTACATTTGATGTTGAAGATTTAAGCTTTGCGGTACTAGATCAAGACCAATCACCCGAGAGCCGCAACTACATTCAAAATATGGCAGGTTCACGTTACTTTATTCAAAAAGCAGATATTAAAAGCCCGCAAGAACTTGATAAACGAATGCGAAGTGGTGAGTTAAGCGTGGCCGTTGAAATTCCACCTAACTTTGCTCAGCAATTTAAACGCGGCCGTAAACCTGAAATTGTAGTGTGGGTTGATGGTTCTATGCCGTTTAGGGCAGAAACGATTAATGGTTATATGAGCGGCGTGTATTACAGCTATTTAACCAACTTATCTTTACGCACTTATGCACAAGTACCAAACTTAGTGCCCGCTAATATTGAATCTCGCTATCGTTATAACCAAGATTTTAAAAGCATTGAGGCCATGGTGCCGGCGGTTATTCCACTGCTATTGGTATTTATTCCTGCGATATTGATGGCGCTTGGCGTAGTGCGGGAAAAAGAGTTGGGTTCAATCATAAACTTATATGTAACACCGGTTAACCGGCTGGAATTTATTATTGGCAAACAGCTGCCTTACATTTTAGTGAGTATGATCAGCTTTTTTGGCTTAGTCGCACTTGCTATTACCGTGTTTGGTGTGGCGCTAAAAGGCAGCTTTTGGGCGCTTAGTTTGGCTGCATTATTATACGTTACAGCGACTACCGGAGTGGGGCTGTTAATTTCGGCTTTTACAAAAACACAAATTTCAGCACTGGCAGCCACTACAGTGGTTGTGTTGATGATTGCCGTTAACTTTTGTGGGCTAATTGACCCTGTTTCTTCCTTAGAAGGGTTTGGTGCGATTATTGGTAAACTGTTTCCGACCACCTACTTTTTAGAGGCATGTCGGGGGGTCTTTAATAAAGCGCTTAATTTTTCTGATTTATCAGCCCAGCTACTGCCTTTATTCGCTTTTATACCCGTGCTGACTCTGGCCAGTGTATTTTTACTTCCAAAGCAGGACAAATAGCCATGCAACGTCGCGGAAACATTGTTAATTTAGGTATTAAAGAGTTGCGTAGTTTATGGCGTGATAAGATTTTGCTGCTATTCGTTTTTTTTGCTTTTACTGGGCTGATTTATGTGGTGGCTTCAGCCACGTCGATAGAGTTAAATAATGCGCCGATTGCAGTTGTTGATCACGACCAATCGCAATTATCTAAGCGTATTATTAATGCCTTTTATGAGCCTTACTTTAAAACGCCAGACAGTATTTCATTAAGCGATGTTGACTCAGCTATGGATAATGGCCGTTATACTTTTGTGCTTAATATCCCGCCTTATTTTGAGCGTGATGTACTTGCAGCTAAGCAACCTACAATTCAAGTAAATATAGATGCTACGCGCATGTCGCAAGCATTTATTGGTGATAACTATATTCAAACCATTATTAACGGCGAAGTAAATGAGTTTGTGCAAGGTTATCGAACCGTTTATTCACTGCCAATAAAGCAATCGGCGCACATTATGTTTAATCCAAACATGACAAGTGTATGGTTTGGTAGCGTGATGGAATTAATGAACGTGATCACAATGATTTCGATTATTTTAACTGGCGCCGCGGTGATCCGTGAACGCGAACACGGCACATTAGAGCATTTATTAGTGATGCCATTAAGCCCCTTTGAAATAGTGATGGCGAAAATTTGGGCCAATGGGTTAGTGATTTTATTACTGACTACGTTTTCATTATTTATTGTGATCGAAGGTTTGTTACAAGTGCCTATTCATGGCTCGCCAGGCTTATTTTTATTTGGCGTTGCTATTCATTTATTTGCGACCACATCGCTGGGTATATTGTTGGGAACGCAGGCGCGCACTATGCCGCAACTCGGGTTATTGATGATCTTAATTTTATTACCATTACAAATGCTCTCTGGCGGTGTTACGCCGCGAGAAAGTATGCCTGAGGTGGTGCAAAATATTATGTTATTGGCGCCAACAACGCATTTTGTAAAATTTGCTCAAGCAATTTTATACCGAGGGGCAGGGTGGGATGTAGTTTGGCCTTACTTTTTAGCGTTAGTTGTTATTGGCAGTGTGTTTTTTACTGTTGCATTAATGCGCTTTCGTAAATCAGTGGCGCAAGGTTAGGGTAATATACCAACCTGCATAAATATTTGAACAATTTAACGAATTAAATCACCCTATAACGTTGTTAAGAATTTTTCATTTAGAACAACTAGATATCAAAAATTTTGCCTAGTTATAGAGCAATTTTCTTATCGTTAAAATAGATCCTATATCCAAGCAGATTGGTATTAAATATAGCGCGTGTTTTCAAAAAATGACTTTAAGATAAAGCCACCCGTTAACGTTAAAGCGCTAATCGGTGGCTATTGAAGTATGGGGGAGTGATACCATCCGCAATAATAATTAAGCGAATGGGGATGACTTAGTTTAGTCTTGGGTTAATTTCTAAAGGAGACAGCGTAATGGTCGCATTACTGCTTGCACCTTTATATTCTTGATAGTCTTTGTTTTCAAACAGCGTGTAAAAAACATCAACATAATCGTCATTATTAGTAAACCACTCATCCGGCATTGCTTTAAGTAGTTCATTGGTCAGCATAGGGATAATGGCATAACCCTGCGCTTGTAAATCAGGAATGCTCGCCATTACTTGCTCTGATATTTCTAATAATTTTATTGCTAGAGTTTTATAGTTGGTGTTGTCATCTTGTTCCATTAAGAGTAAATCAACCGCTTGCCAACGATAACGTTGCCAATGAATTAGCACCTGATTAGGGCTGTAATCAGTTTTGTCATGATCTAAATAAGGTAAATCAACGATATCTAATATTGGTTCATCTCGGGTCGGGTCGATACCCGTTACAATGGCATAAATTTCAGCACCACCTGAGATCCAAGGTTCTTTATCATCTTCTAAGCGTATTTTTTTCAATACACTGGTTTGCAGTGGTTGTTCATTGCTTAACTGGTTTTTTGGACTAACCGTGGTTTTACTGAATTTGTTAGTAGATAAAATTCCTCTCATTACTGCAATACCCGCATCTTGTACTTTTTGTTGATCTAATTCGACAATAAAGACAGGTTGGGTCGGCATTTGGTCAACACTAAGATAATGAATGTCACCATACTGATCGAACGCTTCAATCTCGCTCCATTGCGTATCGTCACCAGCGGGTGCAAATGCAAATAAAGGGCGTTCGCCTTGCTGCCAAGCGCTAAGCATTTTATCGCTTGCCAAACGCACTTGTAACAAACTACCGGTGTTTTGTGGTAAACCTTTCAGTTGTTGTAACGCGTTGTTTGCTAAACGAGTATTTTGTTGTGTGTGCATACCTAAAGACGGTAGCTGATCCGCATTCAAAACCAGTTTATATTGGCTTAGCGTTTGTTTAAGATCAGCGTTTAATACACTGTAATTAAGCGCTATTTGTTTTGCGAAATTGCGTTTAATGGTGGCTACGTCTTTGTATTGCGCCAACTTAGCCAAGTTTTCACCTTTTTCGATTTCATATTGAGCTGAAAAAGCGGGCGCTGATACACAGTTCAATAGCGCTAAGGTTACCAAGCATTTGGTTATTTTATTCATCATATTCATTTTACCGTTCCGTTATCAGTAACACTATAAAACAACACTTAGAATAAATGCTCAAATAAAAATTATAAAATACGTAATTAGTACTGGTTTTAAGTTGCGCTCAGACTCTAAAAAAATACCAAGACGCTGTGATAGAGTAAGTTTTATATAAAGAATGAATCTATTACAAAAAATTATTTTACTAAAAAGTAATTACTATATACATCAGTGACTTATCTTTGGCTTGATAGTTGCTGTAACTACTACTCTAATAACAACACAAAGGATTAAACAATGACCGATATAGCACATTCAGCGTTTATAGCATTTTATTTATATTTAATTATGATGTTAGTTCAGTGGGCAGTGGCAACGTTTAGTAAAGCCAAACAGCCTGGGGCTGTACCAGGAAAAATTGATAAAGACCTATCTCATGAGAGTTTTATATTTAGAGCGCATCGCACCTTTCATAACACATTAGAAAATAGTGCGTTATTTATAGGAACGGTTTTATTTGCCTTTGTGATTAATTACCACAGTTCGGTTTTTGCAATCTGTATTTGGGTTTACGTTATTGCACGTTTAATTCATATGGCACTGTATTACGCCATTGCCACCGAGAAAAACCCCAGCCCGCGTAGTTACTTCTTTTTAATCGGTGTGATTACAAACATTGTGATGTTAGTGCTGTTAGGACTGCGATTAGCTAGTTAAGTAAATGATTAAAGCGAAAAGCAGACAGTCTCTAGCTTTTCGCTTACTTATTTTATTGGGCTGGCTTTGTTTTTCGCGTTACAATAAAACACATTAATGAGCCTAATGTAACTAATACTACGCCTTGCCAAAATGCGTTGGTGAGCGATAGTGATAAGTAAATAGAGGCAAATAGCGTAGACAATACAGGAGTAAAGTAAGACAAGGTGCCTAACAACACTAGATTACCGCCAATGATTGCTTGGTTCCACAATGCGTAACCTCCACCAATAACCACCCCTGCCAGCAATAAAGTAAAACTAGAATATACGTTAAACTCAAAGCTGGGTTCATTACTCAGTCCGTAACTTATCCATAAAGAAATTGCCGTGGCTGCAAAAAACACATTAATGGCATTTTTACCCTCGCTAAGTTTAACCGTTACACTGCAATACACAGCCCAAATAAACGCTGCTGCAAACGCCATAGAGTAGGGTAATGGGTTGTCGCTAATATTAGCGGTTAATACAGCCATAGATAAACCACTGTTGCCAGCAATACACCATGCAACGCCTAAAAACGCAATCAGTATGCTCGGGTAGACTAATACGCTTACTTTAGTGCGGTTAACAATAATCGAAAATAAAATGGTTAACGCTGGCCAAAGGTAGTTAATAATTGCCATTTCTAACGCTTGCTGGCGACTATTTGCAAAGCCGAGGGATAACGCTAAACACATTTCGTAAATAACAAATAAGCTGCCACCAAAGACTAAATAGCGTTTTGGGTAATTGCTTAACCTTGGTACACCCATGACTAGTATTAAAAAAATCGCACTGACGCTGTAAATTAAAGCAGCACCGCCAATTGGGCTGAATAATTCTGATAAATCACGAATAAAGGCAGTTAAACTGCTCCAGAGCAAAATTGCGAGCACCCCATAGAGGGTGTATTTATGTTTGCTTAAAAATGACATGGTGAATTGCTTGATGAATGATAAAAAGTCAGCCGCGAATGTGACATTTTAAAAACAGTGGGGCAAGAGGTAGACTATAAAATTCGACTAAATAACTATAAATAGCTTTAAAATCAAATAATAAGTTTAATTTTAGTAAACAAGAGCAGGCTATAATAATGGCCCGCCCTCAATTAGTTTAATTACTCAACGCCAATAAAGCCGCCGGTTTGATGTGCCCAAAGAGCAGCGTAAATGCCGCCTTGGGCAATTAATTCATCGTGACTGCCTTGCTCTACAACGCCGCCATCATCCAGTACGATAAGTCTGTCCATTTGTGCAATGGTTGATAATCGATGGGCGATGGCAATGACTGTTTTACCTGTCATTAAATCATCTAAGCTTGCTTGAATAGCCGCTTCGACTTCTGAGTCTAAAGCGCTGGTGGCTTCATCAAGTATGAGGATTGGTGCGTTTTTAAGTAGTACGCGTGCAATAGCAATACGTTGGCGCTGACCGCCTGACAGGGTGACCCCTCGTTCGCCAACTTGCGCATCAAAGCCTTTGTTGCCTTTGCTGTCTTCTAAATCGGTTATAAAATCAAGGGCTTTGGCTTGCTTAGTCGCATCGAGCATTTCGGCTTCTGTGGCATCGGGTCTGCCGTATAAAATGTTATCTTTTACTGAGCGATGTAGTAGGGATGTATCTTGGGTAACCATAGCAATATAGCGGCGAAGGCTTTCTTGGCTTACATCCGTAATATTTTGGCCATCAATACTAATGCTGCCTTTGTCGGTGTCGTAAAAGCGCAGCAACAAGTTAACTAAGGTGGATTTACCCGCGCCAGAGCGACCCACTAAGCCGATTTTTTCACCGGGTTTAATGTTTAAGTTTAATCCGTTTATTACGGGGCCACGGTTATTTTCATTCGCGGCTTTACCGTAGTTAAAATGTACATTATTAAAGTCGATTGCCCCTTGGGTGACCTGTAACGTTTCGGCTTCTGGTTTGTCAGCAACCGCAATAGGATTAGAAAGGGTGCGCATGCCATCAGCCACGGTGCCAATGTTTTCAAACAAGCTGCTAATTTCCCACATGATCCATTGGGCCATTCCATTAAGCCTTAACGATAAACTCAATGCCACGGCAATCGCTCCTGCACTAATGGCGCTTAACGACCATAAATACAAAGACACCGCTGCTACCGAAAACACTAACAAATAGTTTAAGCTTTGAATAACCACGTTTAAGCTGGTGACCAAGCGCATTTGTTTATAAACAGGCTGTAAAAATACATCCATACTTTGTTTAGCGTATTGTTCTTCGCGTTGGGTGTAAGAAAACAGCTTAATGGTTGAAATATTTGTGTAGCTGTCGACGATACGGCCGGTCATTTCTGAGCGTGCATCAGCTTGTGAACTGGCAATACTTTTTAATCGGGGTACAAAGTAAATTTGCACGCAAATATACAATGCTAACCACACTAATAATGGCAACATTAAACGCCAGTCTGAGGCGGCCACTAAAAACACCATTGAGCCAAAATAAACAGCAATGTACATAAGTACATCAAGTAACTTAGTGACTGACTCACGTACTGCTAATGAGGTTTGTAATACTTTTGTAGCGATACGCCCAGCAAATTCGTTTTGATAAAAGCTGACACTTTGACGCAGTAAATAACGGTGTGCCAACCAACGAATCGACATAGGGTAATTGCCCAATAGCGATTGATGTAAAATAGCTGATCTAAAAAACACCACTACAGGCATGACGACTAAAAGCATTAACCCCATTTTTATTAGCGCGGGTTGTTGCTGCGAAAACAGCTCTTCAGGTGTGTATTCGCCAAGCCAGTCAACCAGTTGGCCCATATAACTAAATAAAGACACCTCTAAAATAGCGAGTAATGCGGCACTGAGCGACATAAGCACTAACGACAGTTCCATGCCTTTAGTGTAGTGACGACAAAATGCAAAAAGGGTTTTAGGAGGCTGAGATGGAGAACGCTCTGGGAACGGTTTAGTCATCCGTTCAAATAGTCGATACATATTAACTGCTTAATTAAATATTTATAAAGATGTCCCACTATACCATTGTAAAACACAAAGGCGCAGTGGGAATGAGGTGTGCATCGGTTAACTCAAGTTGAGTTAACCGTTTATAGCTTGGTGTGGCCGGTTTTATTTTTTACCAGCCAATACGATATACCCAGTGCTAAGGTAACTAACGCCAGGCCAACAATTTGCTCTGAGGTCACTAATTTTAAATCGAGGACAATAATTTTACGCGCCACAGCCATCAATGCGGTAGCAATAACCAGTTCAACAGGCAGCGAGCTTGAGCCCAAATATAACCGAATGTTAGTAAATATTTCTACCGCAATTAGCACCACCATAAAGGCACCAAAGGTTTGCAGAATGTCTTCAATATTTAATAAAAAATAAGGCGGAGAACTTAACCGCATGTATAAAACATACACTACATCAGCAATACTCCAAAAAATAACCAGCACCATGAGCACTGCCAGTATTTTAATTGCAAAGCGAATAGCATGATGTAAATACTGCATCAGGGGATCAACATGATCCTCTGGTAATTCTTCGTGTTTCTTCATGTTATTTCAGCACCTTATTGATTAAATTAGCCTTTATAAAATGATAGCTGATTAATTATGTTTAGCACTATATACGGTCAAAACAGTATAAGTGATTATTTTTATTAAAATAGTGTGCTTGAACAGGGGACTTGTTTGGTGAGGGTTAAATTCTAAGTAAAATTCAAGGTGTTAATAATATGTAATTAAGCGTGTGATTTTTAGTGTCTATCTCAAAAGGTTTGCGGTTATTGGTTTCTGCTGTCATGTTGGTGGCATTCATTATGAGGATAACAATGCTATGTCTAATTTAGGTTTAAAGTTAGTTAATCGACTTATAAAGTATGGTGTGTTGGCATCATTAAGTTCTGTAACGCTTACAAGCTTTGCTGGCGAGTCTACACAACAAGCATCATTGCATAAAATTGCACAAGAAATTTCGGCGCAGCGTATTGAGAGTGATATTCAAACGCTGGTGGGTTTTGGTACGCGACATACGCTATCAGAGACTAAGTCTGATACACGTGGTATTGGCGCGGCAAGGCGTTGGATTAAAAAAGAATTTGAAGCGATTTCGGCACAATGTGGTGGCTGCTTAGAAATAATAGAGGTAAAACAAACCATTTCGGGAGAAAAGCGCATTCCTAACCCTGTAGAAGTGGTTAACATAATTGCGATTCAGCGCGGCAGTACTGAGCCTAATCGTATAGTGATGATGTCGGGTGATATAGACTCGCGCGTTAGTGATGTAATGGATTTTACCAGCGATGCGCCAGGTGCAAACGATAATGCATCAGGGGTTGCCGGTGTGATTGAAGCGGCACGGGTGCTATCGCAATATACATTTAATGGCTCGGTTGTTTACGCGGCGCTCTCAGGTGAAGAGCAAGGTTTATTTGGCGGTAAAATTTTAACCGCTTATGCGCAAAAAAATAATTGGCAGGTTCATGGTGTTTTAAATAACGACATGATTGGTAATATTACCGGTATTAATGGCGTAACCGATAACACCACTGCACGTATTTTTTCTGAAGGGACGCGAGTGGTTGAAACCAAAGAGCAAGCACGTACTCGTCGTTTTACAGGTGGCGAAGTTGACTCAGCGAGTCGTAATTTAGCGCGTTACATAGACACCATTGCCGATAAATACATTGAAAATTTAGACACTATGCTGGTGTACAGACTCGACCGATTTGCTCGAGGAGGGCATCATCGCCCATTTAATGACGCGGGCTTTGCGGCTGTACGTATAATGGAAACTAACGAGCATTACGACCGTCAACATCAAGACCTACGCACCGAAAATGGCATAGTGTACGGTGATACCATTGATGGGGTTGATTTTGATTACGCCGCAAAACTCACGTCATTGAATGCGGTGAGCCTAGCGTCAATGGCATGGGCACCAGCGCCACCGAAAGAAGTGAAAATTAGTGGTGCCGTACGCGCCAGTACCACACTTTCTTGGCAACCATCGGATGATAAAAATATTGCCGGTTACAAAATTTACTGGCGCTATACGAGTGAGCCACAATGGCAATACAGCCAATGGGTTGATAATGTTAGCGAGTTTACGCTTAAAAATGTGGTTATTGATAACTACTATTTTGGCGTTGCTAGCGTGAATAAACAGGGGGTTGAATCGCCAGTGGTGTTCCCCGGTGATGTGGGGTCGTTTGATCACAACATAAAATAATCGGTTTGCTTAAAAACCCAGCAAACAGCTGCGAATAAGGTGTTAAGCACGCTATTTATGCTTGCGCCTTATTTGTTATGCCCTTAAAGTGTAAACAAAGAAGTAAAAAGGTTATTAAAATGCAGCAACAAGAACAAAAACCATTAACATCAGAGCAGCAAGCTGAACTTCAGCAACAAGAAATTCAATGGCAGCGCGAATGTTTTCAAAATGCGCAAAAACATTTAGCTGAAAAAGGCATTATGCCCAAAACATTGCTTGAAAAAGAAAGCCGTTTTTTAGCGCCTTTATGCGCGCTATGGAAATTTAAAGCGCAAAACGGTAAAAGCTATTGGGTGATCACTGGTCGTTTACCAACTGATCACGCTGAAGCATCTGCAGCAAAAGATGCACGCGATGCTATGCGTTATTTTTCACTGCAGTGGCAGTTAAAGGCCGATCAAATTATTACCGCAGGTGCGCGAGATAAAACCCAAGCTGATTTTGCAAATTTACTGATTAACCGTGCTCATGGTTTATATGAAATGCATGAAAACGAGCAGCTGTGGGCAAAAGAACCCGCTTAATAAATAAAAGTGAATACGTATAAAAAAACCTAACTTAGTGACCTAAGTTAGGTTTTTTGTTGGAACTTTAATAATTAAGCTCGAAACATAAACGACTCTAATAAGCGCTATCTACGCGCACTGTGTTATTAGTTAAATAAATAAGACGCACATTATCACCTTGGTGAAAACGCATAGCGGGATCGCTATCTTGTACCACCATAAATTGTTCACCACTTTCTACTTGTATAAGTAGTTCAACTAATTGGAGGTTATCATAGCGTTGTGTCTGTTGCTGATTATGCGCAACATTACCACCAATCACTGATCCTAAAATAGTCGCTACCGTGCGACCACTGCCGCCGCCAAACTGGTTACCAATAACACCGCCTAGTAAGGCACCGCCAAAGGTTTTCCAGCCGTTACTTTTATCGTGAACCAATTGTTGCTCTGTAATGTTGCGCACCGACTTCACTTTACCAAATAGTACTTGCTGCACAGGAACGGCTTTATTGCGTTCATACTTGGCAAAAGTGGGGGCACTAAATATTAATAAAGTGCATAAAAATAAGCTAAGCGTTTTCATGGTTCGCTCCAGTTAGTTACCAACCAAAGGTAGATTTTTCACGGGTTTTACGAATTTCAGTTTCGTCGGCCCATTCAACAAGGCCACTTTGCATATCCATTAAGCGCATTGTAAATTTGTAGTACACATCGGCTTTGTCAGCATTGGATTTAACAATGCTCGATAGGTTACCGTACAGCATATATTGCGCACCAATTTGTTTACCAAAGGCCACCGCAGTGCTTGGATTGATCAGTGCATCTTCATTTTGAAATGTAAGTTGTTCACGAACCGCTTCTACACGAGTCATATCAACAAATCTAAATTTTCCACTGCGAAGTAATTGAGTCGAAATTGAGTCGGTAATTGACTCAGTGTCTATGTGTTCACTGGTTTTGTTTTTAATACGCTCAACAAATACCACAGGGCGGGTATTGGCAGTCATAGTACCAACCACTGGCGAACTGAGCAGTGAGTCGGTCATTTGCGAGGCTACTTTTTGTAGGTCGGTAGAGCCAAAGTTTATATCTGTGGTTTCTACGGCTTGTGCATCACCATAACTAACGACAGCTTTATTAGCACAGCCTGTTAGTGTGAGTGCGGCTAAGCCTAAAATTGCATAGCCAGAGAGTGATTTAAATTGTTTATTGATCATCATGGTTTCCTTAATCTTTAAATTCTTGTGCTTCAGTAGACACTTCTCTTACAGCTAAAGAGAAAGTAACAGCATTAGGGCTAGGCGCGAGCCCTGCAAGCTGAGTTTTAGCAAAGCCAAATAATGTGAGGGCTTGCCACGGCGAGTGGTTGCCTTTAATTACAAAGCCATCTTTATCAAACCAGTTAAATTGATACTGTAAATATTGTGACTTTTTATAGGTACTTGCCAAGGTGACTACCACGTCGGTTAGGTTATTTGTTTGACGAGTTTTTACATCACTAATTAATAGCTTTTTTGCTAACTGTGGATTGTTAACATTGAGCTGCTCTTTGTAGGCGTTGGTAGTTTGTTCAACTCCAATGCCTGAGGTTACAGGTCGGCTGCTACATGCGCTAAGCATAAACAACGCAATAATGGGGAGTATGTATTTCATGATGGCTCCTAAAGTTGCACTACATGGGAGTTAAAATAGTTATTAACAGAGGTTAGGTAGATTAACGTTAACCTTTGCTTACTAACGGTAAAATTTATTGGCGGTTGTGAGCCAACATTTAAGGTATGTTCGCCTGCAGCCACTGCACTGCGGGCAAGGCTAATTTGATTGGGTAAGGTAAGCCAGCTGCGGGTATCGGCTTGCTCAGATGCAAGATTATATAAGTTTGCTAAAATATTCCCCACATCACCGCCACTGCGGGCAAGCTCAGCGCGCAGCTTTTCTTTCGCCACTAAGCGCAATATTTGCCTCGATACGCGCCCAGCAACTTGCTGCTCTAACGTTTTAGCGGCCAGTGCTTCTAAGTGTACTAACGGGCTTAGTGATAATACGTGGTCATTAATTTTGACGTTGTTAACGGTGCTTACATAAGCATTATTTATATAAATGGGCATGGCGAGACTATAAAAGCGGGCGTCTCCCTGTGAAGTATAAATGGGTAATCGTAATTTAAATTCGTGTTGTTTTGGTATCAGGCCTTGTTCGAATAATATAACCACTTCGCCTTGGTTTTTTTCTAAGATGTTAACTTCACCAAACTGGCGTTTAAATTGGTTATAGTCATCAGCAAAACCTTGCTGCTTAGCAAGACGCAGTACATCGTGTTGTAAATACGGATTGTTAGGTTGTATTTCGAGCGCTTTTTTATAGTCTATGTAGGCATCATCACCTTGCTTTGCTGTTTCATATAGTAACCCTGATAAATAAAACGTGTACGCATTTTGAAAGCCATTTTTGACCGAGCGAATTAAGTTATCCATATCGGGATAGTGTTGCTGTGCTTGGGCAACCGCATTATCAAATTCGCTTTGATTACTTAATAGTTCATCAACTTGTACTTTATTAGCACGGCGTATTTCAACTAAGGCGCTTTCAATATCATGTTTATAAACATAATTGAGCGCTTTGTAGCTATGCAACATACTCATTTCGTAGGCGGGCGGTGTATAACCAATAACTGAGTCGTTGGTTAACAGCGCATTACTTTGCTCAAGCCCAGCACTTACTTGTATTTTTGCAGCTTGGCGCTTAGATTGCATTTGTTGATAGACAGTTTCAAAATGAACTTGTGCGTTATCGGGGTTATTGGCTAAATCCGCGATACGGCCTTGTTCTAATTGGCTCAATAAATAATTACTGTGTGTTTTGCTGTTTTTGCTTATTAAGGAGCGTGCACTCTCAATATTATTATTCGTAATGGCTTGTCTAATAGGGGTGGTATTAGTGGCGTAATCATTAAAGAGATCGTCAAAGCCAATGGTGCTGCAACCACTTACAATAAAGCAAAGACTAAAAATTAAAATGTGACGCACGCGCACTCCTTCTTATTTATTCTGTAAGGTTAACATACTGCCAATAAATACAAGTGTGAAAGATTGTAAAAAAGCGTAGTGTATAAACATAGAACAAAAACCCTTAATAAAAACTTTATCATTTAAAAAATAACCATGGTAACGTTTACAACATTGGACGTTAATTTAATCGGTATATAAATACGGTACATATTTATCAATACGTTAGGAATTAATTTGAAAGCAACACTGTTTACTATTATCGCGTTAGTTGCCTTTGCTGCAAATTCGTTATTATGTCGGTTAGCGTTGGCGCAAGGCTACATTGATGCGTGGAATTTTACCGTTATTAGGTTACTGAGCGGGGCAGTGTGTTTGACCATTATTATGCTGCTCTATACTAGGCAGTTAAATAAAAAAGCGCAGTTAAGTAATCCTATTATTAACGATACTGGCAGTTGGCGAAGCAGTGCTAGCTTATTGATATATGCGCTGTGTTTTTCTGTTGCTTATATCGAGCTTGATACCGGCATGGGGGCGCTTATTTTATTCTCGGCGGTGCAATTTACAATGATTGGCTGGGGCATATATAAACAAGAGCGTTTAAGTGCTGTGCAATGGCTTGCATTTATAGTGGCGTTTGCGGCATTTGTTTACTTAATGCTGCCCTCACAGACAGCCCCACCGCTGATGGCTGCATTATTAATGAGTATAAGTGGCATTGCGTGGGGAATTTACAGTATTCGTGGCAAGGCGTGTGTGTCGCCGCTAAGAGCCACTGCCTTTAATTTTATTCGTAGTTTATTAGTGCTACCTATTTTAATTGTGGTGGGAATGAGCCAGCTTAAAAATATACGTATCGAAGGGGCGTTACTTGCAATAGCCTCAGGTGCCATCGCATCTGGCGTAGGGTATAGTATTTGGTATGTGGCTATGCCACTATTAAAGAGCACGCATGCAGCCATAGTGCAGTTATGCGTACCCGTTTTGGCGGCTATTGCAGGGGCAGTGTTTTTATCAGAGACATTAACTGTACAATTTATGCTCCCCAGCAGTATCATTTTACTAGCGGTATTAGTTTTTACTTTAAATAAAAAGACTAAAACTGCTTAGCTGGTGGACTTACATTGATCACAAAGCGTTCATACAATGCAGGTAAGTGGGTTAAAATAGCGTCTTTACCTAATAAATCACTGTTTTTAATGCAGTCGTGTAACACTTCTGGCGTAAGGTGGCGAATAAGCTGCGCTGATTGCGCTATGTGGCTAATATGCCAAAGCTCAGGAGCTACCCCGCCCAAGTCGTACTGGTAAGGTCGATAAAATCCAAATTCTGCTAGATGAGTGTCTAGCCATTGGCTTAGTTTAGCAAAAGGCCCACCTTGCTGATATTCATTAGGGCTCAATTGCAAAACATAATCGTCACTCACTGCGCCTTTATCGTAAATATCTAAATCAGTCCCTAAATGATGGCGACTTGCCCCCGGTAGCGCAGAATAAAGCATAATGGCAATGCATTTATCAATATCACTGAGCGAATTAATATCAACGTGTTGCTGCGCTTTGTTTAATACCGGCCGCTTAGCGGAAAATTTAGCGTTCCAAATAGCTGATTGACGGTTAAAATCCCGAAAACTTGATGCAATACATAAATCAAAGCCTGCTGATGCAGCCGCAGTTTGCAGTGCAATAAAGTCATTTACAATATCGGCATGCAAAAAGTGATTTTGTATGGCAACTAAATGTGCATCACTTTGGCCAGTGATGCATTGTATGAGTTCTTTATTTGCAGTCATTAAGTTAACAGGTGCTCTAATATTTGTTCGTAAATATCGGCCAGCGCGATTAGGTCGTCGGTGCTAACACACTCGTCCACTTTATGAATAGTGGCATTACGTGGCCCTAATTCAATAACTTTAGCACCCGTTTGTGCGATAAAACGACCATCTGAGGTGCCACCTGTTGTTTCTAAGTTAGTGGTTAACCCCGTTACCGATTTAATGGCGGCTACGGTGGCATCAACCAATGGGCCGTGATCGGTTAAAAACGGCAAGCCATTCACAATCCAATTGAGTTCATAATTTAAATTGTGTTTTTGTAAAATGGCATTTACTTTTTGTTGTAGTTGTTGATGAGTAACTTCGGTACTAAATCTAAAATTAAATTGTACCTCTAGCTCCCCAGGGATCACATTGCCTGCGCCCGTACCGCCATTAATATTAGAGATTTGAAAGCTGGTGGCTGGAAAAAAGTCATTACCCATATCCCACACAGTTTGGCTTAACTCGGTTAAAGCTGGCGTGGCTAAATGAATTGGGTTTTGTGCTAAATGTGGATAGGCCACATGACCTTGCACGCCTTTTATAGTTAAAAACCCCGTGAGTGAACCACGGCGGCCATTTTTAACCACATCACCGAGTACATCGCGAGAAGAGGGTTCACCTACAAGGCACATGTCTATTTTTTCACCGCGCTCCTCTAAAGTATCAATAACGCGGGTAGTGCCGTTAATAAACGGGCCTTCTTCATCTGAGGTAATTAAAAACGAAATGGAGCCTTTGTGATCTGGATGCTTAGTCACAAAGCGTTCGGTTGCCACAATCATCGCTGCTAATGAGCCTTTCATGTCGGCAGCGCCACGGCCATGCAATAAGCCGTCTTCAATTAGGCCTGCAAAAGGCGGGTGCTGCCAGTTTTTTTCAGGCCCAGTGGGCACCACATCAGTATGACCGGCAAAACAAAAATGCGGTGATTGGGTCCCTTTACGTGCCCATGTGTTTAGGGTATCGGTAAAAAATAGCGATTCAATATCAAAGCCAATGGCGCTTAGGCGTTCATTCATCATATGTTGGCACCCGGCATCTTCAGGTGTAACCGACTCTCGCTGAATTAAGGCTTGGGCTAGGGTAATTACTGGATGGGTCATTATTTAAAAATCTCATCGTATTGTGCTGCTTTAAAGCCTAAGTGATATTGCCCGTTATTAACAAGAACAGGGCGTTTGATCATCGCCGGTTGTTCAACGAGTAAATCTATAGCGGTTTGTTTAGTCAAGCTTTGTTTTTGCTCATCAGTGAGCGCTCTGTACGTTGTGCCACGCTTATTAACCAATTGTTCCCAATCAATATGTTCTGCAAAGTCGCTTACCATGTCGTTATTAACGCCGTCTTTGCGATAGTCGTGGAAAGTGAATGCAATGTCGTTATCGCTTAAGTATTTTTTTGCTTTTTTAATTGTATCGCAGTTGCTAATGCCATAGAGAGTGATCATAAATCTACTTCTTTTTAATAATAGTTAATAAGGTATCTACACCGGCATTAACTTGCGGGTGAGAATAATGAAAAGTGCCTAAATTATGGCCATTGAGAATTATTAGGCTGGCTAAAATAGGCGAGTCGAGCTCACGTAAATCAAAATAGGCAAGGCGTTGGCCTTTGGTTATTTTGCTGCCGTTAAGCTGAGCAATATGAGTATGCGTAAGTGTTTGTGAATCGGGAACCGCTAGGTTTATTAATACTTTTAAGCCGTTATTTGCTTTTAAAATAAATTCACAACCGGCACTTTTTACCTGCAGTAAGGTGCCATTGAAGGGCGCTAATACTTTATGACTCGATAAACTAACAACAATACCTGGGCCGAGTGTGCCAAAACGAAAAAAGGGTTGTGGATGCTCTTCCATTGGCATCACTTTACCACTGAACGGACTCGTGATTTGTATCGCGTTTCGGCCAATTTTATTTTTAGTTAAATAGCTAACGTCTTCAGATTTCATTATTTATTGAGTTACCACGTTGTAGCCATCGGCTTTAAGGGCTGTAATTGCTTTGGTGACCGTTTGTTTTTTTACTAAAATATAGTCGGTATCATATGTGGATATCGAAAAAATGGACACGCCGGCTCTGGCTAATACGCCTGACAGGTTTGCCATAATGCCAGTTAACGAAAACCCTAAAGGGCCTATTACTTCCAGTGCTTGCCAATTAGATTCAGTGTCTTGGCTATCAATAATAAAGTCGACAGGGCAAACAACTGACAGTTCATCATGCGTTTTTGAGATAAAAAATAACGGTTGCTTTAACAGCGCAGGCGGTATGTCAGCATCAAGGGCTAAACTATGAATAGATAACACGGTGCTGTGTAATTGTAATGTTTGTTTTGACATTAAACGTATCGCCAGCAGCAAAATAATAGCTTTATAGTATAGAGTATTGAAGCTAAATTAAAGGCTCAAATTTAGGCAGTGCTATATTTTTATTAGCTAAAAAATAATTGTCCACAATTTCTGTGGATAAGCTTGGGGGTTGTGAGGTATAAATAGCCTAACCAGTTAATTATTAAATAAAAAATGGCTAGGCTATAAAAAGGGCATGTTAATTACAGGCCTTAATTAAGCGCTTCTACTTGCGCCGCCTGAATGGCTGTTAAAGCAATGGTATACACAATATCGTCAACTAACGCGCCACGGCTTAAGTCGTTAACAGGTTTGCGCATCCCTTGTAACATAGGACCAATACTGATCAAATCGGCACTTCGTTGCACTGCTTTGTAGGTGGTATTACCCGTATTTAAATCAGGGAAAATAAACACGGTTGCTTTACCGGCAACCGGGCTATCTGGCGCTTTTTTAATAGCTACACTTTCCATAATGGCCGCATCGTATTGCAATGGCCCATCGATAATGAGATCAGGACGCTTTTGTTGGGCAATTTTTGTTGCTTCGCGGACTTTTTCTACATCAGCGCCACTGCCCGAATTACCCGTGCTGTAACTTATCATTGCTACACGAGGTTCTATGCCAAATGCGGCAGCAGAATCGGCAGATTGAATTGCAATGTCGGCTAGTTGTTCAGCATTAGGATCAGGGTTAATAGCACAGTCACCATAAACAAGCACTTGATCAGGCAATAACATAAAAAATACCGACGAGACTAATGATGAACCCGGTGCGGTTTTAATCAACTGTAAAGGCGGGCGAATAGTATTGGCCGTGGTATTGACTGCCCCTGAAACCAGCCCATCGACTTTCCCTTGTTCTAGCATCATGGTGCCCAGTACCACGTTATCTTGCAATTGTTCCTTTGCAATAACGTCAGTTAAGCCTTTGTTTTTACGAATCTCAACCATAGGTGTCACGTAGTCGTTAATAATACTAGTTGGCTCTATTACAGTCACATGCTCGTTCAGTTCAATCCCTTGTTGCTCCGCAATGCGTAATATTTCATCGCGATCGCCAAGTAAAATTGTTTTAGCTATGCCGCGCTGGCCACAAATAGCAGCGGCTTTAATGGTACGAGGCTCGTTACCCTCAGGCAACACAATCGTTTTATCCGCTTTACGGGCTTTATCGGTTAATAAATACCTAAAGGCAGGGGGGGATAACTTGCGGGTTTTTCCCACACTTTTTGCTAATGTGTCTAACCAATCAGAATCGATATGTGCAGCGTTATGATCTTTTACTTTTTCTATGCGTTGTTCATCGTCGCTAGGCACTTCTAGGTTAAAGTTATGCAGCAATAAAGAAGTGCGCCAGGTATCGCCCTCGGTTGCCAAAATTGGCAGACCAGTTTGCATAGCTTGTTCGCATAGCGCCATAATGCGCGGCTCAGGTTCAAAACCACCGGTAAGTAAAATTGCACCTAGTTTTGTGCCATTCATGGCCGATAAGCAAGCTGCAACGAGTATATCAGAGCGATCGCCTGGGGTTACCAATAACGCACCTGGCGTAAAATAGTTTAAAATATTGGATACGGTGCGGGCACAAAATGTAATTCGTCTGAGTCGGCGGTGTACCATATCGCCTTCGTTAATAATAGTGGCTTTTAAATAGGCACTTAAATCTTTAACACGTGGGGCAACCAGTTCAAAATCCCACGGAATAGCACCGAGTAACATAAACGGGTTTTTTCTAAAAATAGGTAAAGAAGCTAAGCGGTTTAATTCGTTATCAAGCGCTTCTGGCTTATAGGTATCGACTAAATCGGCGCGAGCTCGACCTTCCTCATCAAGGGGGGCGTTTACTTTATTAAAAATACAGCCAAGCACGCGAGGGTGGTCAATGCCACCATAGTTGCCAGCGGCTATTTCTAGTCGGTCTTCAATTTGAGTAATGTTGTAATTGCCAGGGGTAAGTATAAAAACGATATCCGCCCCTAAAGTTTGTGCGATTTCGCGGTTTATGCGTCCCGCATAAGGTTGGCGACGAGTAGGCACCATTCCTTCTATTATGGCCACTTCGTCATCGTTGATCTTACTTTGAAAACGCTCAACAATTTCCTCTAATAAGTCATCACCTTTACCATCACCGATCATTTGCTCTGCGTAATTGAGCGCAAACGGTGTTGGCGGCTTAATTGGTGAGCCTTGAGTGACAATTTGGGTCGATTTTTCAGGGCCAGTTTCACCTGCACGCGGCTGGGCGATAGGTTTGAAAAAGTTAACCTTAACTGTCTTTTGTTCCAGCGCTCTTACTAAACCAACTGATACTGAGGTTAAACCTACCCCTGTAGAGATAGGAACCAACATAATACGACGAGCCATATTATAACTCCTTGGTGATGTTTGCGGCATCAAGTGCAATAACCCATTCTTCGTTAGTGGGCATAACAACCGCTTTGCTACGTGAATCAGCTGTACTAATTAACCCAGCTTGGCCAAAACGTGCATCAAGGTTTGCTTGTGGGTCTAAATTAATACCTAAAAAGGCCAATTGTTTAAGTACTTTATCACGGATAATATCGGAATTTTCGCCAATACCGCCGGTAAAAATAACTGCGTCTAGCTGTTGCAGCGGAACCATGTAAGCGGCTATTTGTTTTGCGAGGCGGTAACAAAACATATTAAGTGCCAGCATAGCTTGCTGGTTGCCTGCAATAGCGGCTTCTTCTATGGTGCGACAATCGTTAGACAACTCGCTTATGCCTAATAAACCACTTTTTTGATTGAGTAAGTCATCAATTTGCTGAGCAGTGTAATCGAGTTGCGTGGTTAAAAAGTTAAATAGGCCCGGATCAATGTCGCCACAGCGCGTACCCATAACAAGCCCTTCAAGCGGGGTTAACCCCATACTGGTATCAACACTTTTGCCATTTTTAATCGCACACACTGAACAGCCGTTTCCTAAGTGGGCGCTAATAAAGTTACTGTTTTCAATAGGAAGTGCCAACAACTTCGCAGTTTGTCCTGCCACATAAAAATGGCTGGTGCCATGAAAACCATAGCGCCTAACACCAAAGTCTTTATAAAGCTGATAAGGAAGGGCATAAAGATAAGCGACTTCATCCATCGTTTGATGAAATGCCGTGTCGAACACGGCTACTTGCGGTAAATTTTTAAATGATGCTTGCGCTGATGAAATACCCAGTAAGTTAGCGTGGCCATGCAAAGGTGCTAGCGTAGCTGCTTGCGTGATACCTGCAATAACGCGTTCGTCAATTAATACTGATTGGGTAAAATGCTCACCACCATGCACAACACGATGACCAACAGCAACTAGTTGCTCATCAAGATTGTGATCTTTTATTAAATCAACCAGCGTATCAATGGCATGGGCATGTGCCTGATTAGCAGCAAGTTTAATGGTGGTCTTTTCTCCCTTAAATTTATATTTTATTGAGGGAGCATCTGCACCTAGGCGCTCAGCTAAACCTGAAATAATGTCGTTTCCTGTGTTTGCATCAATAATTGCAAACTTTAAACTTGAGCTTCCACAATTAAGTACCAAAACATGGTTTGTTTTTTTTGGGAGAGTTGGCATAGATTCATTTTCCATTTAAATATTAATCAGTACACTTGGTTGATATATAAGCATTGTAAGCTTAAATGGGTATAGACTAAAGTGTAGTTGACTTTATTAAAAGGGCTTTGTGGAATTCTTTCGATAATTTATGCTTTTTGTGAGTTTTACTAATGAAATTAAGCATTTTTACCGATAAAGTGAGAGTTGTGTTACACTTTTATAAGCAAGATGCTTTTACAAGTGTTAAATGCCGTGATTGTGAGGATTTATAATGCAAAAAAGTGTGATATCACAAGTTCAATTAGGGCGCGCTTATGCTAAAACATGGCCTATGCGTAAAGAGGTCGCGCCATTATTTGCCGAGTTTAAAGTGATCAGAGCAACCGAGCTTGCGATTACAGTAATGCCTATTTTAGCCATGCTAACTTTGTTTTTTCAGCTTAATTATTTAGGCCCTGATTTTTTACCTCAAGCTATTGCCAGTAGTCTATTTTTTATCTCCTTGCCGTTACAAGGGCTTTTATGGCTAGGTAAACGTGCGCAAACAGAATTAGAACCCGCTATGCTGCAATGGTACAACGAGTTGTTTGCAAAAATGATCGCCAACGGTTACGACGCACAAATGGGGAAAAACAAGCCCCGCTATTTGGAGCTTGCTGAATTGTTAAAAGACATGTTTGATAAAATGGATAAAACCTTTACTAAAGAGCAGTTTTAACAAACTGGCTAATATAAAATGACAAGGTAACCTTGTGATGCTGTTTTTGTTCAAGTGCCTGCCAATGCTCGGGTCTGAACTTCCATGCAAAGGGTGTCATCATTATTAAATTTCTTACGTCGCTAAATGTGAGTGACACTTGCTCTGTAATGAGCTGTTGCGATGATTGTTTAAAGCCTGTTGGCGTAGCAACTTCAGTATGCTCATTTACCGTATTATAGATATATTTCTTCAACTCTTTGAGGTGCATAGGCCCAGGGCTTGCCACCACTAAACAGCCATCCTCTTTAACAAGGCGAGAAAGTTCATCGTCAAACAAAGGGGCAAACACGCTAATTAACACATCAGCAAGGTGATCATTAAAGGGCGCGTGGCTTATTGATGCCACGCTAAATTGACATTGTTTGTATCGTTTTGCTGCGTATTTTACCGCCGACTTAGATATATCAACTCCATACACAGTAGCTTGCGTGTTATTTGCTATAGCATGGGTGTAAAACCCCTCGCCACACCCTAAATCAATCACTATATTTGCATTGAGCGGTTTGACTAAATTAGCTAAGGCCGTCTGTAAAAATGCATAATGGCCTTGCTCTAAAAAAGAACGCCTTGCTTGTACCATTTCTAAAGAGTCACCGGGCTGTTTAGAGTTTTTATTTTGCACGGGGAGTAAGTTTACATAGCCTTCTTTGGCAAAATCAAAGCTGTGGTTATTATCACAGCGTAATGTTTTTTCATTAAGTGCCAATGGAAGTTTGCAAATAGGGCAATGGTAATGAAGACTCATGAGCCTAAATAGTCCTTATCAAAAAAAGTTTTTACCCAGTGCGGGCGATAGGTGATCATAACAGTTATTGCCATACCGTTTAGCATTGCTTCAGGAAACGCTAAAATAGGACTGAGATAAATGTAGTTTTCTGTTAGCTGATGCCAATTATATTCGCCAATTGCGTAATAAAAAACACCCCCGAGTATAATGTTAACGCAAGCAACGACACCAGCCGTTAAAAAGCTACAAACAAATATATAGATAAAAAAGTGCCGCGCTAAGTAGTGGTAACAAAGCATAAATACAAAGTAGCTTAATAATACTGGAATAAACGCACTTATTAGTAATTTTACCGCAATCAGCTCGAATGCTATTTGTCCAAAAGCAGTTAGCAGGGCTGTAGCTAATACACAACTTAAAATAGCCAGACGCCAGCCTAAAATCAGCGTAACAGCAGTAATGCCCAATATATGAAGATCAAGACCAGGTAAAATACCGGCTTTTATACGCCATAGTAAAGCGAGCACCAGCGCGCAGGCAAACACGCCAGTTTGCCTAGATGGCGTATTAAATAAATTGGCGTATGTTGATTTATTAACACTTAAAAAGCCAATAGCAATAACACCAATCCACAGTAATGCCTGTAATTGCACGCTTAGCATAATCGTTAATTAAACTCAGACCAAATAGGCGCATGATCTGAAGGCTTGTCGATAGCACGTAATTCGTAATCTATACCGGTGTCGATACAGCGAGCTGCTAAGTCATGCGTTGCCAAAACCACATCAATCCTTAGTCCACGATTATCAACAAAACCCTTAGAGCGGTAGTCAAACCACGAGTATTGATCGTTAGTTTCTGGGTTTTGCTCTCTAAAGGTGTCTTTAAAGCCCCAGTTTAATAACGTTGCTAGCCATTCACGCTCAACGGGTTGAAATGAACATTTTCCGGTTTTTAACCAGCGTTTTGCGTTTACCTCACCAATACCAATATCTAAATCGGTTGGAGAGATATTAATATCGCCCATTACAATTACATCTTGATCAGGCGTGTAATGACTATTTAGGTGAGTCATTAAGTCTTGATAAAATTGACGTTTATAAGGGAATTTAGTTTCGTGGTTGATGTTATCGCCTTGCGGGAAGTAGCCATTCATGACATGCAGGTCACGGCCATTTTCTTGCTCTACGGTAACGCTGATCATTCGCTTTTGCGACTCATCTGTGTCGGTGGAAAAGCCTTTTAATACCGACTTAGGCTCTTTTTTGCATAACATTGCCACACCGTAATGCGCTTTTTGTCCATGAAAATAAACGTGGTAACCCATTTTTTGTACATCGTCTAGCGGAAATGCTTCATCGTGCACTTTTATCTCTTGAAGACCAATAATATCTGGCTGGTGTTTATCAATAATAGCTTGTAACTGATGTAGGCGAGCACGCAGGCCATTGATATTAAAAGAAATCACTTTCATAAAGTTTACCTTCAAATTTATTTTCATTGTTAGCTAAATTGTATCAGTATTTGGAGCGACATAACATGACTGAAACGAGAAAATAGCTGCACAAATGTTGATCAATTTTTGCTTAATGTTTAAACATTGTAAATGCAATATTAAATAATAAAATAAATAAAATATTCAATTGATATGTTAAAAGTTGTCTATATAATGCGCAAAAATCGTTTGTTTAACTCGTTCAAATAGGACTACCTGATGAAAACTCAATTACTTTTAGCCGCCTCTCTTTTTGTTTCTGTAACTGCTACTGCGCAAAGCAATACGTATTACAGCCAAGACAACAAATTAGAGTCTAACTTATGTGTAGTAAGCGCCAATGAGGGGTTTTCGGCTGCTCGTAAAATGGCAGCAAAGCACGGTGTATATTTATCGCGTTATTCAAAAAGTATCCTATGTAACGGTCAAGACATCCGTGACATTGCAAAAAAAGAAGAAGCAACGCAATCAGTTGTGTCTAAAGTAGAAGTATTTGCAAAAGATTCACACCAAGAAACACAGTTATGTATGACTGCATTAAAGCAAGGCCTACAACCAGTACGTAAGCAAATTGGTAACTTAAATTCATTAAAGTGTAATGGCCAAAGCGTTACTGATTTTGTTAAGCGTTACCAAAACGCTGCAATCTAAATTACCGTATTAGATATAAATAGCTCGGTTCTTACCGAGCTTTTTTTTTGCAAAAATTACCAGAGTAGCTTGCAAAAATTGCATTATTAAATATCGTAATAGAAGTTGTTCTTGGTTAATTGTTTGATTTTAATAGTTTATTTTTTTTGGCATCGTATTTGTATCACTAGATTTGAAATTTATTAATACAAGGATACGTCTGATGAAAAAATTAACGATAGCTTCTACTGTTTTAGCCGCATTGAGTTTAGCCGCTTGTTCTTCAAATCAAGGTTTAGAAAAAATCGACAGTGATTTTGCAAGCTTAGATAACGACAGCGATGGCTTTATTTCTAAAACAGAAGCCGACGATGATAGTATTTGGCAGCACTTTTCAAATATAGATACAAATATGGATAACCAAATAAGCCGTAATGAATATGATGCTTATATGCAGCTAAATGCTGGGAAAGTTGCTACAGATAGTGAAGTGAGTGAGTCTGCATTTAAGGCTGATATTGCGAAGTTTGATAAAATAGAAAATGACTTTAAAAGCTTAGATAATGATAGCAACGGTTTTATTTCAGTTTCTGAAGCTGACGATGATGATATTTCAATTCATTTTGGTTACATGGACAGCAATAAAGATAAACGAGTAAGTAAAAAAGAGTTTAATAGCTATATCCAAAAGCATGGTGATTCTGTTGCAGAGGACGATGCACTTGAGCAATTTAAAAATAGCTAAATTACATTATTAAATACACTTGATACCAAGCCAGTGTTTTTCACTGGCTTTTTTATACCTATAAAATGTTATTTTATTAATATGTTTTCCTAGTTTGCCGTTGTTCTGTCATAATAGATGGCTGTGTGTTTTTATTAACTTTAGAGTGATTATGGTTGGTCGGCGAATTAGTGATGAACAATTAATTGAAATCATTGAAGCGGCGATTTTTGTGGCAGGCAAGCCCGTATCAAAACGTCATCTTAAGGACACGGTTTTAAACGACTTAGCAATTTCTATGGCGCGCATTAATGATGCTGTAGAGGCCATTCAAGTTCACTATCAGACGCGTGGAATACGTTTGGTTGAGGTAGGCAGTGGCTATCGTTTTCAAGCGTGCAGTAGTTTAAGCCCATGGTTGAGTAATTTATGGCAAGAACGTGCCCCTAAATACTCGAGAGCTTTACTCGAAACCCTGTCGTTAATTGCATACAAGCAACCCATTACCCGTGGTGAAATTGAGCAAGTGCGGGGTGTAGCAACTGGCTCAAATATTATTAAAACTCTGCTTGAAAGAGAGTGGATTAAAGTAGTTGGGCATAAAGAAGTACCAGGTAAACCGGCACTTTATGCAACGACTAAACAATTTTTAGATTATTTTTCGATAACGGGACTTCATGATTTACCCGCATTGCCAGAGCAACAGCAAAGTAAAATTACCCAGTTATTAAGTGATCCTTCTGTGAGAGAACCATCCGAATGAGTATACAAGGTGAAAAGTTACAAAAAGTCCTAGCCCGTGCAGGCGTAGGCTCACGCCGTGAAATGGAAAAATACATTGATGCAAATCGTGTGAGTGTAAACGGTAAAGTAGCTAAGTTAGGCGACAGGGTTGAAGAAACCGATTTAATTCGTGTTGACGGCCATACCGTTAAAATAGAAGAAAAAGCAGACAGAATTTGTCGTGTAATTATGTATAACAAACCAGAGGGTGAGTTAAGTACGCGTAAAGACCCTGAAGGCCGTAGAACCGTTTTTGACCGCTTACCTCGTATTGATGGCGACCGCTGGATAGCAGTAGGCCGATTAGACGTAAATACCTCAGGACTAATGCTGTTTACTAATGACGGTGAATTGGCAAACCGCTTAATGCACCCAAGCTATGAAGTTGAACGCGAATATTCAGCACGTGTATTTGGTGAAGTCACTGACGAAACAATGAAAAACTTACTGCGTGGCGTAGAACTTGAAGATGGCCCCGCAAAGTTCACTGGTATCAAGCCTATGGGCGGTGAAGGTATTAATCGTTGGTATAATGTAACGCTTAACGAAGGTCGTAACCGTGAAGTGCGTCGTTTATGGCAATCACAAGATGTGGAAGTATCACGTCTTATTCGTATTCGTTACGGTAAATTAGAGCTTGATAAGCGCGTACCGCAAGGTGGCTGGATTGAGTATGATTTAGATACAGTTAACTATTTACGTAAAACAGTAAAGCTTGGCAAAGAAACACAAACTAAGCTGTCTGTTATTCCTGAAAAGCGTAAAGACAAGCGCGCTAAAATAAACCAAATTCGCAAGGCGGTTAAAAAGCACAATCAACGTGTAAAACCGACTAAACGTAAGTAATTAAAGCATAAAACAACAAAGCCGCTTTTTATAGCGGCTTTTTTACGTTTAAAACTAAATATTACTTTTTAGCTTGTGCGTCTAACGATTGGCCATTGATATCTTTTGAGTCATCACTCATTAAATACAGGTAAGTTGGCATTAAATCTTCAGGTGTCGCAAGTAAATCACGATCCTCACCTGGGAATGCACTTGCACGCATTGATGTACGTGTTGCGCCTGGATTGATGCAGTTAACACGGATTGGCGTTTTTTCAACTTCACACGCCCATGTTTGCATCATACCCTCTACAGCAAACTTAGAAATAGCGTAAGGTCCCCAAAATTCTCTTCCTTTACGACCTACACCCGATGAGGTAAATACCACTGAAGCACTTTTTGACTTACGCATTACAGGGAACAACGCTTTGGTGATCATCGCTTGTGCAGTTACGTTTACTTTCATTACATTTTCAAATGTTGATGAACAAAAGTGCTCCAACGGCCCTAAAGTACCTAAAATACCCGCGTTATTTAATAGTCCATCAAGGCGGCCAAATTGGCTCTCGATAGTTGCAGCAAGGTCGCGGTAGTTTTGTTTAGTTGCACCTTTTAAGTCCATAGGCACAATCGCTGGCTGTGGGTAGCCTGCATTGACGATTTCGTCATACACACATTCTAGTTTATTAGTTGTTTTTCCTAATAAAATAACGGTTGCACCATGTTTAGCATAAGTAATTGCTGCAACACGGCCGATACCATCACCTGCGCCTGTTATCAAAATTACTTTGTCTTTAAGTGCGTTTTCAGTTGCTTGATAGGTATGCATAAAAGTACCAATGTTTAAATTTTTTTTGATTTTAACATAGCAAATCGACAAGTAATCGAATTTATTACAAATTTAGGTGGCGAAACTAGAAAGTTTACGTTAAGTTTAACTGGTCTAATGTCTCATTAATATACTAGCTACATTATTTTAACTTAATTACACTGACTATAAACACACTATAAAAATAAGATTTGTGCGGAGAACACTATGAAAAAAATGCTACTCTCGCTCTCAGTTGCAGCTGCATTAGCAGGCTGTGGCGGCGGAGAAACGTTAGAAGATGTTAAAAACGATTCAGTTACAGTTATTCCAAAAGCTACGGTAAAATTTGACCCTGCAAATGGTGTAATTTCGGTTCCTAATGATTTATTGATGAGCGGTACGC
Source organism: Pseudoalteromonas sp. G5_S1_54_S4 (assembly GCF_054968565.1). NCBI lineage: Bacteria > Pseudomonadati > Pseudomonadota > Gammaproteobacteria > Alteromonadales > Pseudoalteromonadaceae > Pseudoalteromonas > Pseudoalteromonas sp. G5_S1_54_S4. The sequence continues at coordinate 41,661 of NZ_JBQKUL010000018.1, forward strand.
GCGATGGCACATTAAACATTCCTGGTGAGCTAAATGACGAAAATGTTTCTATCCCTCGCGCTGCGTATGCAGATCCGCAACTTGCACTAGGGGCACTTGATGGCTGGTCTACGCAAGTTCCTTTTAAAATAGATTTAACGTTTCCACCGGGCATTAGCCTAGATGAAACGTCTGCAGCTTCACCAGGCTCAGTACGTATTTTTGAAGTGATCATGGGTGCAAGCCTAACAGATGCCGAATGCTCACAAGCACCAGCCGGTGCTGCATGTAAATTAGTGGGCGAATTAACCTTTGGTGTTGATTTTGTTACACAAGGCTCTGGAGACGCGGTTGCAATTATTCCACTTAAGCCATTTAAGGCTGGTAGCTCGTATATTAATGTATTAACGACTGGGCTTAAAGATTCAGAAGGTCGCTCAATTGAACCATCTTCAACGTATGCCACTGTTAAACAAGAAGCACCGTTAGTAACACCATCACAGCTTGCGCTGCAAGGGGCTGTTAATAGCTACGAAAACGTAGTAGTAACCTCGGGTGATATCACCAAAGACGATATTATTTTTTCAGCCGCGATGACGATGCAATCAGCAGGTCCTGTGCTTGGCACGATTAAAAAGGTTTTAGCAGCAAGCTTAACAGAGCCAACAATTCCAACGCCTGCGTTGCAAATTCCAACACAGCCTATGGCTAATGTACAACAAGCGTTTGCAATACAAGGTGTAACGGTGCCTGACGTATTCCAAGTAGCACAGTATCAAAAAGGCAGCATCCAGCTACCTATGTATTTAGGTACACCTACGGGTAAAGAGATCAGTGATTTAAATGATACTTACTGGCAAGGTATGTGTGACAGTGCCGTTGCTATTTTAGGTTACAAAGCGCAAGCGGGTGAAGCGTTCCCAACCGATCCCATTAGCACTAACGATGCGATGTGTGCTGCTTTGAGTGATGGACAGCTTCGTGACTTAGGGCTTGATAGCACTAAACACTTAACTAAATATAACTCACTTCCTAAAATGCAAAGTATGGAAAATGTGCCAGTACAAATTACCAAACCGATTTTACCGGTTGTTAATGCGTACCGAACAGGCTTAGGTTTAGAGCCTTTTGCTGCTATGCCAGAAAATGGCTGGCCAGTGGTTATTATGCAACACGGTATTACCACACAAAAAGAAAGCATGTTGACACTAACAGCACAGCTTTCACTTCAAGGTTTTGCAACGGTTGCAATTGACCATCCTCGTCATGGCGAGCGTGGAATAGATGTTGATGTTGATGGCACAGATGACTTTAACGCAACATCAGGCTCTGTACTTAGTTACATGAACCTAAGCTCGTTATTGGTCGCCAGAGACAGCTTACGCCAGTCAAGTGCCGACTTACTTGGTTTACGTTTAGGCTTAAACTTCAGTGGTGATAGTTCACTCAATTCTAGAGATGTATCTTATATTGGCCATTCACTGGGCTCAATTGTAGCGCCTGCATTTATTGCACAAGCGAATAGCCCATTGGCTGATCAAGTAGACCCACTCTTTAAAGTTAATGCTGTTGCATTGGCAAGTGGCGGTGGCGGTATTGCTAGCTTCTTATTAGAGTCAGCCGCGTTTGGTCCATTTATTCAAGGCTCTGTACTTTCTCAAGCTGGAACTGCTGAAGCTGACGAGTTTAATGCATTCTTAAATGCTGGTGCGTTATCAAACTGTGGTGCCTTGTTACCAGACATGCAGGACTTCTTAAGCTGTGGCTTTAATGAATTTGCAGCATCGTTAACGATGGCGGGAGAAGCTGATAAACTTACTAACATAAAGGGCGTGATGACGCAGTTTGTATTCGCAGCACAAACTGCATTAGATAGCGGCGACCCGACTAACTATGCAGCAACGGTTAAAGCACTAGAAACACCTGTGTATATGAATGTTGTTGTTGGTGATGGTACTGATAGTAACAAGCCAGACCAAGTTATTCCGCCGATGACTGCTAACAATCCAATTGCAGGAACACTGCCTCTAGCTAACTTTATGGGGTTAGAAACAGTGAGTACAACTCAAGCACCAACAGAGATGGGCGCTAGCTATTTAGTTAAATTTAACACAGGTCATCATGGCTCGGTATTGACACCGGCGCAAGATGAAAGACAGTCGTCTACAGCAGCGGGCAGCGCAGCAGCTAATGCAGAAATGCAATTGCAAATTGCAACTTATCTAGCATCGCGTGGACGTTTATTATCTGTATCAGATACTGACATTGTGACTAATTAATAATCAACCACTCAATTAAGTCTAAAAAGCCACTGTATAGTGGCTTTTTTTTATTTTAAAGCATGCTAAATTGGCTGAAATTTATAAACGGAGAACACAGTTGGAATTTTTATACGAGTACGGCTTATTTTTTGCAAAAACCATTACCTTTGTTATTGCTATTGCTGTGATTTTAACCTTAATTGTAAGCTCGGCTGTTAAGCCAAAAGCGAAAAAAGGTGAGATTGAAATTGATGACCTATCAGAGCAGCTGACCAATATAAAAGAAAGCTTTTTAAATAATACGCTAGGTAAAAAAGAGTTAAAAGCCTATCAAAAACAACAAAAAGCAGAGCAAAAAAAAGCGGACAAAGAAGCGCCTAAATCACGACTCTATGTTATTGACTTTAAAGGCAGTATGGACGCACATGAAGTAGAAAGCTTGCGCGAAGAAGTGACCGCGATAATTTCGATAGCGGATGCAAAAAAAGATAAAGTGTTAGTTCGCCTTGAAAGTGGTGGTGGCGTGGTACATGGCTATGGTTTAGCCGCATCACAATTACAACGTTTAAAGTCAGCCGGTATTGAGTTGACTGTATCAATAGATAAAGTCGCCGCCAGTGGTGGTTACATGATGGCTTGTGTGGCTGATCATATTATTGCAGCACCGTTTGCAATTGTTGGCTCTATTGGTGTTATTGCACAAATTCCAAATTTTAATAAAATTTTAAAGAAAAATGATGTCGAGTTTGAGCAAATTACGGCGGGTGAATTTAAACGCACGTTAACTTTATTTGGTGAAAATACCGATAAAGCCCGTGAAAAGTTCCGCGAAGAGATAGAGCAAACTCATGTATTGTTTAAAACTTTTGTGAGCACTCAGCGCCCAAGTTTAAATATGGATTTAGTGGCAACGGGTGAACATTGGTTTGCAACCCAAGCAATTGAAAAAGGGTTAGTCGATACTATTAAAACCAGCGATGATGCGTTGTTAGAGCAACAACAGCAATATCAAATTTATAAAGTGCAATACAAGATTAAAAAAGGATTAAGTGACAAGCTGGCAATGGGTTTGAGCCATGGTGTGAATAAAGCGGGTGTAAGTTTAATGTCAAAGTTTAAGGCGTTAAACCCTTAATAATTTAATCACTTAAACCCAACAAAAAAGCCTTGTTACTTAACGAAGTAGCAAGGCTTTTTTTATGACTATTGTCAGAAATACTAATCAATAGATTTGTGGTAGTCCTCTAAATCTTTTGCTGCATTTGGGTCGTTAAAGATACTTTCATCTAGTTCACCTTCGCTTTTAGCGACGACACACGTAACCATACAGTCACCCGTTACGTTTACTGCTGTACGGGTCATATCAAGCAATCTGTCTACACCAATAATAATGGCGATGCCCTCAACAGGTAAGCCAACTTGGTTAAGTACCATGGCTAGCATAATTAAACCAACACCAGGTACACCCGCCGTACCAACAGAGGCAAGCGTTGCAGTTAGTATCACCATTAAGTAATCAGAAATAGTTAAGTCAACACTAAATACCTGAGCGATAAATACCGTAGCCACACCTTGCATAATTGCGGTGCCATCCATGTTAATGGTTGCACCAAGCGGAATAGTAAACGAAGCGACCGAATTATTAGCGCCAAGCTTTTTAGTTGCCGTTTCAAGTGTAATAGGCATAGTCGCGCTTGAACTTGAGGTACTAAAAGCAAATAAACAAGTGTGCTTCATTTTAGCCAAGAAAGTGAGCGGGTTTAGACCCGTGAGTATTTTTAGCAGTAGGGTGTAGTTTACAAATGCGTGTAGTAATAAGGCTAATACAACCACGCCAAAGTACTTAGCTAAACTCACAATTAAGTTTAGTTCAATGGTAGTGAACAATTTAGCCATTAAGAAAAATACGCCGTAAGGGGCAATGTTCATTAGCAAAGTAACCAGTTTTAAGATAACGGTGTTTAAGTCTTCAAATACAGTAGCGACACGTTTACCTGCTTTTCCGCTAAGTGCCATTGCAATACCGAATAATAGAGCAAACACAATTACTTGTAACATGTTGCCCTTTGCCATTGCTTCAAAAGGGTTGGTAGGGAACATATCAATAATTACGCGAGCTAAAGTAGGCGCTTCTTTGGCATCATAACTTGCTTGAGAGGGTAACCCAATGCCTTCACCTGGGTTAAATAGTAACGCTAAGGTAATCGCGACTGTAATCGCTATTGCCGTTGTAACTAAGTATAAACCAATTGATTTACCGCCTAAACGGCCTAGTTTCTTCGGATCGCTTAAACTGCAGGTACCACATACCAGCGATACAAATACTAAAGGCACAACCAGCATTTTCAAACTGGCTATAAATATTTGCCCACCTACATGGAAAAGGCCATCAACAAAAAAGGCTTTAATTGGCAAAGAGAATAACCCAAGAGGAATTAGGTAATCGTCTTCACCAGCTAATATAGCCTGAAATATAAAGCCTACTGCAACACCAAGCACCATACCAATCATGATGCGAGTAGTTAAACTCATTGAACGGATTTTAGACATATTTCCAATCTATTTTTTATAAATTTGGCATAGACTAACAGCATGTAATTTTTTTTACAGAAAAAACGTCAACTTTTTAAAAATTTTTATCAAAAAAAGGAGTAAAAAACTGAGATTTTAGACTAAGTTATAGGTTAACATTAAGTAAATAAGTTTAACTTAGTAATAGCGCAACGGAGAAACCTATGCCTTTAACTCGTTTGCTCAGCATTATATGGCTCAGCACATTACTCATCGCCTGTGGCGGTGGTGGCTCACTGGAAAAAGAAAGTGGAACCGTTGGTGGTGACACTGGAGGCACCGGTGGAGACGTTGTCGAACAAGCAATTCAAGTTGAACTTAATTTTGAAGATAGAATTGTTACCGCCGATAACCCGTTAGAGGTGGTTGCAACGATAACCGGAAGTGATGGCCAACCTGTTGTGCGTCAAGAGGTAAGCTTTACCACAACACTGGGTTCTTTTATACCGGCTACAGGTAGCGCTTTAACAAATTCCAGCGGTGTTGCAACTATCGAGCTTAGCGCGGGTAGTGTTGAAGGAGCAGGAACCATTGTTGCTAGCTACGAAGACGCAACAAATAAACTTGGCTTTTACACGGCAGGTGATGAGCCTCAATCGAATGACTCAACCGCAAACATTGACATTAAAATTTTACAAAACTGCCCTGATAGCTGGTTAAACATAGACAGAGATTCTATAGAGCTTGACCCATCTGACTGTTCTCAAAATAGTAATTTACTTGGGCAACAAGCTATTGTTTACGCAAAAATCACAAAACCTGGCAGTAATACTCCAGCAAGTAATGTACTGGTTCAAGCGACCACAACGCTAGGTATTTTATTACCTGAAAGCTTAACGGCTAAAACGGATGCGTTTGGTGTTGCTATTTTAAATTTATTGCCTGGCAGCAGCTCAGGTGTTGGCCAAGTTGAGTTAACCGCTCAGGGCGGCGTTGCGAGTGCTTTATTTGAAATTAACGCTGTTCAAGTAAATGTAAATTTAAGCGCGGGTATTGCAACTGGTGATGTGTTGTCTGCAGGTTCTACTACTATTATTACAGCTCAGATTGTAGATGGCAGCAATAACTTATTCACCACTCCACTTGAAGTACAATTTACATCGGCATGTGCAGAAGAATCTACTCCTAAAGCCACTATCGATAGTGTGGTAACTAGCATTGGTGGTACGGCAAGCGCAACTTATAAAGCTGATGGTTGTAATGGTATAGATACGATTACAGCAACCGTGGTTACTGGTGGTAACGTTGCCACTAAAACAATTAATATTAATGTAGCTGCCGCTCAAACGGGTTCAATCGCGTTTATGGGTGTGACCAACCAAGTGTTAGCTATTAAAGGAGCCGGCGGTCAGACTCTCACTGAAAATTCAGAGCTTACCTTTAAACTTTTAGATATTAATGGTAACCCTGTTGGTCAAAAGCAGATTGATTTTGCTCTTTCGCAAAACCCAGGCGGCGCGTTGCTAGACAGTGCATTTCAGTTTACCAATAACGAAGGTTTAGTGACTGTAAATGTCCGCTCAGGAAGAGCAGCAGGTGTTTTATCTGTGATTGCATCACATCAAGTTGTGGATGGCGATACATCACAAAATAATGTGATCTCTATCGTCTCAAATGACATAACCATTACCACTGGTGTGCCAGATCAAGACAGTTTTACCCTTGCAGTACAAACATTTAATACCGAGTCATTAAATGAAGCTGGGGTGACTACAGACTTAACTGTATTTGCAGCCGATCACTTTAATAATTTTGTTCCTGATAACACGGCAATTTATATAGCCAGCGAAGGTGGTGCAGTAGGCACAATAGATGATCAACAATTTACACCTTTATTACTTTGTCGCACCATAGACGGTGTGTGTAAAGCGCAGTGGCGTAGCCAAAACCCAATTCCTTATCATTACAGCATTTATAAAAACTCTGTGGCTGATAAGTGTGACCGTTTTTTTGGTCAAGCAGCACCTTGTACATTAGGTATCAGAGAGTCACAACTAGACACAAACGGCAATCTACTTACCTATCTTGATAGTAGCGGTAACCCGATATCACTTGCGGATGCGCCAAGTAATGCGCCAATAGATTATCCATTAGGTGGTCGTGTAAGCTTGCTAGCATACTCAGTGGGTGAAGAATCATTTAATGATGTATCTGCTAACGGTGAATTTAATCAAAACGAGTTTGATTCTACACTACAAGATTTACCTGAAGCATTTATAGATTTTAATGAAAATGGTATTTTTGACGGAAATTCACCTGCACCTGCAAACCCTGTAAATTCTAATGGCGGTGAGGATGAGTGGTATGTGGAGCGCTCAGGTGCACTAAATAATGGTCAGTTTGATACTGGCGATGGCATTTACAATGGCTTGTTATGTAGTGACGAGGCGCTTGCTGCAAATGCATGTACGCGTGAAACAGTAAATGTACGCGATCGTTCAGAGTTAGTGATGTCTGGAAGTACACCTTACATTAGAGCTGTAACGGCTTTAGATGACTGTAGTTTAAGTGATGGTATTCGCTTAGAAGCTTCCGATATGGCGGGTATGTGTGACATAAACCTTATTGATATTAGCAATTCCACACCTTACAGCGCGATTTCAGTGACTATCTTCTTCAGTGATATTCATAATAATCCATTGCCTGCAGGTACTACAGTTACTGTCACTGCCGACAATGGTGTGTTAAGAGGGTTAACAGATTACACCGTTGTGAATACTGCTCAACAAGTGCCTATCTCTGTTTCAGTAAATATTACAAAAGAGGCTGAGCCAAATGATGTTGATTCTGGCTTTTTATACATCGAATTTGTGACCCCTGGTGGGGTGAAAACTCAATATACCGTGATGTCGATTTTAGACGAGCCTAAGGTTTAAAATTAATAAAGCATAGAAAATGCCAACCAATAAGGTTGGCATTTTTGTTTCTATTCTATATATTCCACATCAATTATTCAAAAAGCACTGGTTTGATTAAATTTACAACAGAAATTGTTTGTTTATTCAGTAAATACTGAAAAGTTTGTATTAAAAGCTTGTAAGAACTAGTGTTTGTAGATATACCTATAAATATTCGCGCCGCATGAGTCGGCTAAACACATTTAAAAAACTAGGTTAGAAATAGGCAACTATGGGCAAATCGCTAGTAATTGTAGAGTCACCTGCTAAGGCTAAAACAATTAATAAATACTTAGGTAATGATTTTATCGTTAAGTCCAGTATTGGACACGTACGAGATTTACCTACTTCGGGTTCTGGCAAAAACAAAGCACCAGCAAGCAAAACGCCTGCTGAGGTGCGTAAAATGCCACCTGATGAGAAAGCAGCGTATAAACAGCAACGTGACTATACTAACTTAGTCGCGCGAATGGGCATCGATCCTGAAAAAGGATGGGAGCCACATTACGAAATATTGCCGGGTAAAGAAAAGGTTGTTCAAGAATTACAAAAGCTTGCCCAAAATGCTGATCAAATCTATCTCGCAACGGATTTGGATAGAGAAGGGGAAGCTATTGCTTGGCACCTTCAAGAAATTATTGGTGGCGAGCCAGAAAAATATAAGCGTGTTGTTTTTAACGAAATCACTAAAAATGCAATACAACAAGCATTCGAAACCCCAGGTGAGTTAAACACCGACATGGTTTATGCACAGCAGACCCGTCGCTTCTTAGACCGTGTTGTTGGCTTTATGGTATCGCCCCTATTATGGGCTAAAGTAGCGCGTGGTTTATCAGCGGGTCGAGTGCAATCTGTTGCAGTGCGTTTATTAGTTGAACGCGAACGTGAAATTAAAGCATTTATTCCTGAAGAATTTTGGGACATTCATGCCGATGTTAAAAATAGCGAGTCTGACCTACGTTTAGAAGTCACTAAACAAGCAGACAAGCCATTTAAGCCAGTAAATGAAGCTCAGGCTAGTGCAGCAGTTAAAAGCCTTGAGAATGCCGAATATAAAGTTGTCAGCGTTGAAGAGAAACCAAGTAAGAGCCGTCCAAGTGCGCCATTTATTACTTCAACAATGCAACAAGCAGCAAGTACCCGATTAGGTTATGGCGTTAAAAAGACCATGATGCTTGCCCAGCGTTTATACGAGGGGGGTTATATTACTTATATGCGTACCGATTCAACTAATTTATCGAAAGATGCGGTTGAAATGTGTCGCGAATACGTAACCAATGAGTTTGGTGCCAAGTATTTACCTGCTGATCCGATTAACTATAGCTCTAAAGGTAATGCACAAGAGGCGCACGAAGCGATTCGTCCGTCTAGCGTATCAGTGCTTTCTGGGCATGTTGAAGGTGTGGATGCCGATGCGAAAAAGCTTTATGAGCTTATTTGGCGTCAGTTTGTGGCCTGTCAAATGGTGCCAGCTGAGTACGATTTAACCACCTTAACGGTCGCTGCCAACGATTTTACATTGAAAGCAAAAGGCCGTGTTTTACGTTTTGATGGTTGGACTAAAGTGCAACCGGCAGTACGTAAAAAGAATGAAGAAGATCAATCGCTGCCTGCTGTTAAGCAAGGCGAGGTGCTCACGTTAGTTGAGCTTGATCCTAAGCAGCACTTTACTAAGCCACCGGCTCGTTTTAGTGAAGCAAGCTTAGTTAAAGAGCTTGAGAAACGTGGGATTGGTCGTCCTTCCACGTATGCTTCTATTATATCAACGATACAAGATCGTGGTTATGTACGAGTAGAAAATCGTCGCTTTTTCGCTGAAAAAATGGGGGAGATTGTCACCGATCGCCTTGTTGAAAACTTTACCGATTTAATGAACTTCGATTTTACCGCTAAAATGGAAGGCCGTTTAGATGATATCGCCGAAGGTGAGCGTGTTTGGACGCAAGTTCTCGATAAGTTTTACGCTGATTTTTCAACCCAGTTAAACATTGCCAAAGGTGAACCCGATGAAGGCGGTATGCGTCTTAATCAAATGGTAGAAACCGACATTGACTGCCCAACGTGTGGCAGAAAAATGGGTATTCGTACTGCTTCAACGGGCGTATTCTTAGGATGTACTGGTTATAACCTGCCACCTAAAGAGCGCTGTACTACCACTATGAACTTAGTGTCGGGTGATGAAGCGGTTGCAGCTGATGTTGAAGACGTTGAAACAGAAACATTAATGCAAATGAAGCGCTGTCCAATTTGTGAAACAGCGATGGATTCATACCTTATCGATGAAACCCGTAAACTACACGTGTGTGGTAATAACCCAGCGTGTCATGGGCATGTGGTTGAAGAGGGTACGTTTAAAATTAAAGGTTACGACGGCCCTATTATTGAATGTGATAAATGTGGCGCTGATATGGAATTAAAATCAGGTCGATTTGGTAAGTATTTTGGCTGTAACAATGACGAGTGTAAAAATACCCGTAAGTTATTAAAAAATGGCGAAGCTGCGCCACCAAAAGAAGATCCCGTTCATATTCCTGAATTAGAATGTGAAAAGTCTGAAGCCTATTTTGTATTACGTGACGGTGCTGCAGGTATTTTCTTAGCAGCAAATACGTTCCCTAAATCACGAGAAACACGCGCCCCCAAAGTAGAAGAGTTACAGCGTTTTAGAGATCGTATTTCGCCTAAGTTTTACTACCTAGCTGATGCACCAGCTAAAGATCCTGATGGTAATCTTGCTGTTGTGCGTTACAGTCGTAAGAATAAATCACAGTATGTAATGACTGAGGTTGATGGCAAAGCAACTGGTTGGACGGCAAACTACGAAGGTGGTAAATGGGTAGAAGAGGCTAAGAAGAAAGCCGCGCCTAAAAAGAAAGCCGCCGCTAAAAAAGCGCCTGCTAAAAGTAAAACGAAAGCAAAAGTAAAAAAAGACGATAAATAATTAATTATTCACCGCTTTAAGTAATAAAAAACCGGAACGCACAGCCTGTGACAGTTCCGGTTTTTTTTGTCAAATCAAACCTATCGCAATGGCATTTCTAATCTGATTTTTTACTTTACAGGATTAAAAAATGTAACCAATTTAGGTTCAATTCACTCAATTATTCATTAAATCTTAACAGCAGTGACTTTGTTATAGCCTTCAGATGTTAGTTCATCATTCACACACTTTAAAACATAGTTATAAAGCTCTTCATTGCTTACGTCGTCTTCTTTAGCCCAACTAACACACATTTCTGTGAATTCTTGAATCGTCTCAGCTGAAGCGTCTGTAGCATCGTTTGCCACTGCATTAGCAGCAGATAAAACGAAAAATGGTGCAACGATTAACGCGAGTAATGCTTTATTCATTTTCTTATTCCTAAAAATGGAGTAACAATCGAGTTATGTATTCATACAATGCCTACATAAAACAAGTGTAACCAAGCCAGAACATCTCTGTTGGTATATTGATTTTTAATCGAATATAAAATAAAGGGAAACGAAATATTTTTATCGTCAAGATGAGCGTATCGCGTAAAAGTGTTTAACCTTAACTAATTGTGTTACAGCTAAATTTAGGCTAATGTCGCGTTTTAATTTTTAGGTGTTCTTATGTCAGAGCCACATACAAATAATATAAATAAAAAAATACAACCTGTTCATAAAGTAGAGCATGCTCTTGAGTCGTTTATATTCAAAGGACGCTGGTTACTCGCCCCATTTTTTGTCGGTTTACTATTTGCTGTGGTTTTATTACTAATAAAATTTTTTAAACAGCTGTATTTGATGGGGATCGCAACGTTTACTGCCAGTAATCAAGAGTTGTTGGTGGGTATATTAACTTTGGTTGATACCGCTTTGTTAGCTGGACTTTTATTAATTATTATATTCAGTGGCTACGAAAACTTTGTCTCTAAGCTTAATATCGAAAATCATGAGGACCGTCCCGTATGGATGGGAAAAGTAGGGTTTTCTGGTTTAAAAATGAAACTGATTAGTGCAATAGTCGCCATTTCAGCCGTTGAGCTACTAAAGGTGTTTATAAGCTCTGCATCTCATTCAAATGATGAATTACTCTGGAAAGTGCTGATACACGTGACCTTTGTTGTGTCGGGTGTACTGTTTGCATTTACTGATTACTTAAATAGTAAAACAATTAGCCATTAAAAAATGCTAAAAAAACCCGAGCAGTGCTCGGGTTTTTTATAATAATGTAAATATTAACTGCAGTGGGCGTAATAACAACCAAATGGCTCAATTGTCAGTGTTTCATTATCAAGCTTTGCGTTGTGATGAGAAAGGTCGCTATGTTCATTTTCAACACTTGCATTAATAGTAAGTTTTGCTTGTGAAGCACTCAAATTGAATACACACAACATTTTTTCATCGTTTAGAGTACGGTAAAACGCTAAGATTGGCTCTTCGGTTTGTAAAAACTCAATATCACCTTCAAGTAATACCGGCTGGTTTTTACGCCATGCCATAAATTCACGGTACGCATTTAATATTGAGTTTGAATCATTCTCTTGTTCAGCAACTGCTTGCAGCCTATGTTGTTGATCAACAGGTAACCACGGTTTTACTTCACTAAAGCCCGCATTGTGAGCATTGGCATGTGAGCTATCAAGGTTTTCCCAAGGCATTGGGGTACGACAACCATCACGGCCTTTAAAGTTTGGCCAAAACGTAATGCCGTATGGGTCTTGTAAATCTTCAAACGCAACGCTTGCTTCACCGAGCCCGAGTTCTTCACCTTGATACATACACACGCTACCACGTAACGAGGCCAATAGGGCGGTTAACATCTTACATTGCGCAGGGTTTACTTCACCCGTTTCGCTCCAACGGCTTGCAACGCGCTCTACGTCATGGTTACTAAATGCCCAGCAAGGCCAGCCTTCAGTCATACGTTGTTCAAGTGTAGTAACGGTGTTTCTTATATATTCACTGGAGTAGTCATCAGTTAGTAGCTCAAAGCTGTAACCCATGTGCAATTTATCGCCACCGGCGGTGTATTCTGCCATGGTGGCTAATGAATCTTCAGATGAAATTTCACCCAGTGACACGGTTCCTGGGTATTTATTGAGTAAGGTGCGAATGTCACGCATAAACTCAATGTTTTCTGGCTGTGTGTTGTTGTAGTAGTGATACTGAAAAGCATACGGATTGTCTTCACTAAAACCACGGCCCTGACGCTTTTCTTTTGGTTTTGCAGGATTATCACGAAGCTGTGCGTCATGGTAACAAAAGTTAATTGCATCTAACCTAAAACCATCAACGCCTTTTTTAAGCCAAAACTCAACATTATCTAATACAGCTTGGCGAACATCAGGGTTATGAAAGTTAAGATCAGGCTGTTCCGTGAAAAAGTTATGTAAGTAGTATTGTCCACGACGCGGCTCCCATTGCCATGCACCGCCACCAAAAATAGACAACCAGTTGTTTGGTGCTGTTCCGTCTTCTTTAGCATCGGCCCATACATACCAATCAGCTTTATCGTTGGTTAAATCTTCACGGCTATCAATAAACCATTGGTGTTGATCTGAGGTGTGACTAAGCACTTGGTCTATAATAATTTTAATATCGCGTTGATGTGCTTGCGCAATGAGCTCATCAAAATCATCTAAGTTACCAAAAAGGGGGTCGATATCGCGATAGTCGCTAATATCATAACCAAAATCTTTCATAGGTGATTTAAAGAAAGGTGAGATCCAGATAGCATCCACCCCTAAACTTTTAATGTAATCAATGCGATTAATTATCCCTTCTAAGTCACCAATGCCATCGTTGTTGCTATCTTGAAAGCTACGCGGATAAACCTGATAAATAACCGCACCTTTATACCATTGCTTTTGGGCCATGCCTTTCTCCGTTTTCACATTGTCTTTGTGTTGTTCTTTTTTAGAGGTGTTAATCCTCGTTTATTTGAAAAAGCATACTTGAAGCCCGTCATACTGTAAAAAGTCTGCATACGTATGCACCATTTTAAGGCCATTAAAAGAGGTTAAATCAATCGCTTATTTCATCGATTTTAACGCCGGTTTATTGAATATCTCTTTACCAATTTGGTTTGTTAAATTGTTAATTTATTGTTTGCGTTATTTAGGTGCTTAAAAATAAGGGGGGTGCACTAAATTGGTGATTATTAATATTGGTCTTACCAATTGTACTTAAATAAATGTTCTCCATAATAATAAATTAGAAAATAAAATAGCGTCGTGTCACTTTATTTATGTTTAATGGCACACTTATTTTATCAAAAAATAAATAATGACTATCATTAAAGCTATAAATGTTAATTGCACTAAAATAACTCATAATAAAACAGTCACTTATGAATTGAGGTGTAAATTTAATGTTAACTTTATACGTGTTGCGTTACTTTGAATACGTATGCATAAAGTTGTTAATAAAATAAGGCGGGCGTTAATATTCGTCCTGACAACAAAATAGCTAACAAATGGTTTTGCTTCTATCACAAGCAACTCGCTAAAAGTTAGTAAATATAAAATTGGGTAACGGGAAACACATCATGTCTATGTTCAAACCAAGTATATTAACAATTGCACTTGCAACCGCAGGTATTAGCAGTTTCGCTTCACACGCACAAGAAGAGCAGCCCACCGCAAAGAATGACGTTGAAGTCATTGAAGTTAAAGGTTTTCGTGGCAGCGTCGTTGAGTCAATCAATACAAAACGTTTTTCATCTGAAGTAGTAGAGTCTATCTCTGCAGAAGATATTGGTAAATTACCAGATTCGTCAATTGCCGAATCAATCGCACGTTTACCAGGTTTGACCGCGCAGCGCCTAGATGGCCGTGCCAGTCGTGTAAGCGTTCGTGGTTTTAGTGAAAACGAAAGTGCAACAACCTTTAATGGTCGTGAGCAGGTATCGATTGGGGACAATCGTGGTGTTGAGTTTGACCTTTACCCATCTGAAATAATGAGCGGTGTAACCGTATATAAAACACCAAACGCAAGCTTAGACGCAGAAGGTATTGCAGGTGTTATCGACATGCAAACCGTAAAACCTTTAAGTAAAGGTGAGCGCGTGATCATGTTTAATGGTCAATTAGAGCAAACTGGTTTCGATAAGTTAAACCCAGACGGTGATGATCAAGGTTTCCGCGGTACGGTGTCGTATATTGACCAATTTGCCGATGACACAATCGGTGTCGCATTCGCATACAATACCATGAGCTCACCAAACCAAGAAAAACGCTGGAACTCATGGGGTTATCCTGAATTTACGGGTGATGATGGACAAACTTATTCTATTTTAGGTGGCGCAAAACCATTTGTGCGTTCATCTACGCTTGAGCGTGATTCTGCAATGCTTGTTATCGAAGCCGCACCAACAGATCGCTTAAACATGACGTTTGATGCACTGTATGTTGATTTCTCAGATGAAAAAATCCTTCGCGGTATTGAAGTACCATTTGCTTGGGGCCAAGGAACAATCGATCCAAGCTCAGCGGTCGTAGATGCTGAAAGTGGTTTTATCACCAGCGCGGTAACACAAGGTCAACGTGTTGTTGTACGTAATGACTACGAAGAGCGTAATGCGGAGTTAACTCAGTTTGGTTTTAATACTAAATATGATATCAGTGATGACTGGTCAGTTGAGTTTGATGCGAGCCGCTCTGAAGTAGAGCGCCAAATTTGGAGTATCGAAAGCTATTCAGGTACTGGCCGTGGAGATAATAATGGTGTTGCTGACAACATAGGTTATGCGTTTGACGGTGGTAACACTGGTGCGCAGTTCTCACATGAACTCGATTACAGTGATTACGGCTTAATTCAATTAGGTGGGCCATTGTCATGGGGGGCGAGTAAAGCACTGAACGATAAATATGGTTTAACAGGCACACCTTACGAAAATACTGCCCAAGATGGTTTTATTAATGCTCCTGAAATTAATGATGAACTAACCACACTAAAGTTTGCTGCAAGCAAAGTACTTGAAAGTGAGTATTTCAGTAAAGTTAGTTTTGGTATTTCATACCGTGACCGTGAAAAGTCTAAATTATCAGAAGGTTACTACATGACCTTAAAAGACTTCTCGCTTGCAAATCCGGGCATGTTGTCTATCCCTGAGCAATATCGTTTAGGCACTGCTAGCCTAGATTTTATTGGTATGGGTGATATGGTTGCTTTCGATACCAATGGTTTAGTGAACGATGGTTATTATGACTTACTGCAAGAAAGCTTAACGGACCAAAAACATAAAACGCAATCATGGACAGTGCAAGAAGAAGTAACCGCTGTTTTTGCGCAACTTGATATTAATGCCGAGCTTGGCTCAATTCCAGTTACAGGTAATATTGGTGCGCGTTACGTACAAACAGACCAATCATCACAAGGTTCAGCTGCTAACACCACAGCAGATGGGTTAGTAGTGGTAACGCCTACTGATGTAAGTCATGACTATAACCACTTTTTACCAAGCATTAACTTATCGTTTGCGATTGATGAAGAGCAAACAATTCGCTTTGGCGCGGCAAAAACTATTTCACGTGCGCGCCTTGATGAAATGAACGCATCGGTAAATGCATCTTACAACCAGCAGCCTGATGAAAATGGTAACTACTGGAGTGTCTCTGGTGGTAATCCAAACTTAGAGCCAAAAGAAGCTACAGGGCTAGATCTAAGCTACGAAAACTACTTTGATGCGGAAGGTTATTTTGCAGCAGCATTCTTCTATAAAGATATTACCCAGTGGATTTTTGATGGCAGTTATGAAGTAGATATGTCTGGCGTCGCGGATCCATCAACTGGTCAAATTCCTGCTAATTCTACAGGGTCTGGCTCAGGTAAAGTAAACGGTGGTGAAGGTGACTTATGGGGTTACGAATTATCACTTGCCTTGCCATTTAATGTCTTTCATTCATCACTTGATGGCTTTGGTTTAATCGCAAGCCATACAGGTGTCGAGCAAGATCTTAAAGATCAAAACGGTAACGATTACGAGTTACCAGGCTTATCAGACCAAATTGATAGCTTAACGGTTTACTTTGAGCGTAGTGGTTTCCAAGCACGTACCAGCATGCGTAAACGCAGTGACTTTAAAGGTGATGTATACGGCTTAGGTTTTGCAACAACTCAGGTTGATATTAAAGGCGAAACCATCTGGGATGCGCAAGTTGGTTATGACTTTGGTGAAGGTGGTGTGGAAAGCTTAGATGGCTTAAGCGTAACATTCCAAGTACAAAATATCACTGAAGAACCGTTTGTATCATTACAAGGCGATAGTGATTTACAAGTACGTGATTACCAAGATTATGGCCGTACGTTCTTACTTGGCTTTAGTTACAAGCTATAACATTCTTTAGCGTTGAAAGGCCCTTGTGATTTGTTTTACAAGGGCTTTTTTATATCGACTACACTTAACTAAAAGCAAGTGGAGCAGGGGCTATGCAGAGTAAACAAATAAAAGACGTGGTAATAGCCGGTGGCGGCACTGCAGGGTGGATAACCGCAGCGCTACTTAATAAAGTGCTCGGCAAAGTCGTTAATATTACCCTGATTGAATCTGACCAAATTGGTACTGTTGGAGTGGGTGAAGCGAGCATTCCGCCGATTCTTCACCTTAATGCGGCATTAGGTATACCTGAGAGCGAGTTTATTAAAGCGACCCAAGCGACCATTAAATTGGGGATCGAGTTTGAAAACTGGCGAGCACCACAACACAGCTACATGCATGCTTTTGGTGAGATAGGCAAAGATCTCCCGTTTTGTGAGTTTTATCATTATTGGTTGAGGGCCAAGCAACAGGGCACTAATGCTGATTTTTGGGATTTTTCACTTAACTACCAAGCGGCCAAACAGCATAAATTTGCCCATTTAAAACATATTCCTAATACCCAACTTAGTGGTTTAAATTATGCTTATCATTTTGACGCTACCTTGTACGGGGAATTTTTAAAAGGGCTGACTATATCACGCGGTGTTAAACGTATTGAGGGTCAAATTGCGGATGTTAAGCAATGCCCAGAGAGCGGTTTTGTAAAGGCACTTGAGCTGTTAGATGGGCAAATAATTTCAGGCGATTTATTTATAGATTGCACAGGGCTAAGCGCACTGCTCATTGAAAAAACCTTAAATACTGGGTTTGATGATTGGTCACATTGGTCACATTGGTCACATTGGTTACCTTGCGACAGTGCTATTGCCGTACAAACTAAAACCACTGCAGAGCCAGCGCCTTATACGCGTTCAATTGCTCACGACGCTGGTTGGCAGTGGCAAATACCGTTGCAACACCGTGTTGGTAATGGTTTAGTATATTCAAGTCGTCATATTACTGATGAGCAAGCTAAACAACAACTCCTTGATAATATTCCCGGTGAACCAATTACAGAGCCTAGAGTGATTCGTTTTAAAACTGGGCGCCGTCGTAAGCAATGGCACAAAAATGTAGTGGCCATTGGTCTATCCAGTGGTTTTTTAGAACCGTTAGAATCGACTAGTATTCATTTAATTCAAACGGCGGCAATTCGCTTAATTAAATTATTTCCCCACCAAGGGATCAAACCTGTTTTAATCGATACCTTTAATAAGCAAAGCAAAACCGAAGTTGAGCGAATAAGAGATTTTATTATTCTGCATTATAAACTGACCGAGCGTGATGACAGCGGATTTTGGCGTCAGTGTAAACAAATGGATATTCCTATATCGCTGCAAAACAAAATCGATTTATTTAAGCAAACAGGTAAATTAATTAGAGAAGATGATGAGCTTTTTGCAGAAGTTGCTTGGCAGCAAGTAATGATAGGCCAAGGGCTTGAGGCACATGATTATCATCCACTCGCAGATGCACTGAGTGATGAACAACTCGCCGAGTTATTTACGAATTTAAAAACGCTTATCAACGGCACTGTAAAGCAATTACCCACACACAGTGAATTTTTAGCGAGGATGAAAAATAATTAATATGAAATCACTCATGCACACTTTTTTACTAAGCACGCTTTTAGGTATGTGTTTAAACGTCAATGCAATAACTGCATCACCACAAAACTGGTGGGTTGGTATGCAAAGCAAGCAATTACAAATTATGCTGCATGAGCCAAATGTTGCTAAGCAGCAATGGCAACTTGAATCACATGCTGGCGTTGAGTTAACAAGCATTACGCATACGGATAACCCCAATTACGCTTTTTTAAATCTTGCAATAAACCCGAGCGCAAAGCCTGGTGTGTTAGTATTTAGCAGCAAATCAGGGGAGCGTTTTGAGTATCAATTGCATGCACGCAAAGCAAACAGCAGTAAACGCAGTGGTTTTGATAGCAGTGATACCATTTACTTAATTAACCCGGATCGCTTCGCTAATGGTGATAGCAGCAACGACACCGTAAAAGGAATGCTTGAGGCTGCAAAGCCAATTGAGCGAGGCGGGCGTCACGGTGGGGACATTCAAGGTGTGATCAACGCACTGCCGTATTTACAAAAACTAGGCGTTACCCAGCTTTGGTTAACGCCAGCGCTTGAAAATGATATGCCTAGCTATTCTTACCACGGTTATGCGATCACCGATTTTTACACTATCGACCCGCGCATGGGCTCAAATGAACTGTACCGTGAGCTATCTGCTACAGCAAAACAACACGGTATAGGTTTAGTGATGGACCTAGTGCTGAATCACTTTGGCTCTGAGCATGAATGGATGACAGATAAACCCACAGCAGATTGGATCAATTTTAATGGCGAGTTTGCAAACGGTAACCATGCAACCAGCCATGCAAGACAAACTATACAAGATCCCCATGCCAGCGAGTTCGATAAACGCCAGTTTAGTGATGGCTGGTTTGTAGCGACTATGCCTGATTTGAACCAGCGCCAACCATTATTAGCAACATACTTAATTCAAAATGCTATTTGGTGGATTGAATACGCCGACTTAAGCGGTATTCGCGTTGATACCTATTCATATTCAGACAAAGCATTTTTAGCTGACTGGACTAAAGCGATAATGACTGAATACCCTGACTTTAATATTGTTGGCGAAGAGTGGACCAGCAATCCTGCGATTGCCTCATACTGGCAAGCGGGCAAAGTTAATAACGATGGTTACACCTCAAGTCTACCAAGTGTGATGGACTTTTCATTACAAGAAGCACTTATTCAAGCACTTAATGAAGATGAAAGCTGGAATACTGGCTGGGTAAAAGTGTATCAATCAATCGCCAATGACTTTTTATACCCAAATCCTGATAACTTATTGGTGTTTGCCGATAATCACGACATGAGCCGCGTGTTTACAGAATTAGAACAAGATCTTGATAAAACTAAAATGGCGATGGCGATGTTGCTAACCACCCGTGGTATAGCACATATGTATTATGGCACCGAAGTATTGCTTGATAACACGGGCAGTAATGATCACGGTGATATTCGCATTGATTTCCCCGGTGGCTTTAAAGGCCAACCAAGTAATGCGTTTACAGGGCAGGGCTTATCAGATGAGCAGCGTGATATGCAGCAAGCCATTACCACTTTACTTAATTTTAGAAAGCAAAGCCCAGCCATTGCTCATGGAAAGCTGACTCACTTTAGCCCTAAAGCAGGTATATACAGCTATGCGCGGATCAGTGATCAGCAAACGGTACTGGTGTTTTTAAATAAAAATAGCGCAGCAAAAAGCTGGTCATTAGCATATATGCAAGAGGTTATTGGGCAACATAAACAGGCCATAAACCTTTTTACTAACCAAGCAATTAGCCTAATTGATACAGTGACTTTAGCGCCTAAGAGTGCAACGGTATTAATAATTGAGTAAATACCTAGGTGAATACGTATGCAGCCACTGTCAGTCAGTGGCTGTTCACTTTAGTATTAAATTTATAATAAAAATGACGTTTAAATGACAATCCATTAAAACGTCAGATCTAAGTAAGAACATTATGACAACAAACAAAACCACAATTAGTACATTTAAATATGGCTCATGGGTATTAGCTAGTAGCTTATTGTTATCGAGCTGCTCAGGTGAGCCCACAACCCCCAGTGCCGACAAAAAAGTAGCTGAACAAGTTAACGAACATTCAAAGCCGGTGGTTTACCAAGTATTCACCCGTTTATTTGGTAATACCCAAACAGCCAACGTGCCATGGGGAACCAAAGAGCAAAATGGGGTAGGTAAGTTTGCTGACTTTAACGACGCAGCGCTTAAAGGCATTAAAGAGCTAGGTACCACGCATGTGTGGTACACCGGCGTTTTGCATCATGCCTTGGTGGGTGATTACACTGAGTACGGTATAAAACAAGACGATCCTGATGTGGTAAAAGGGCGTGCAGGTTCGCCTTATGCAATAAAAGATTATTACGATGTAAACCCTGATTTGGCAATTAATGTTACCAATAGACTCGAAGAGTTCAGCGCGCTAATTGAGCGTACTCATGAGCATGACATGAAAGTAATTATTGATATTGTTCCTAATCATGTGGCTCGAGATTATCACTCAATAGCAAAGCCTAACGGCGTGAAAGACTTTGGTGAGGACGATGATACCAGCAAGGCGTATGCTAAAAATAATAATTTTTACTATGTACCGGGTGAATCATTTAAAGTACCAACAAGCGACAGTTACCAAGTGTTAGGTGGCAACAAACACCCTTTAGCCGATGGTCAATTTACTGAAATCCCAGCAAAATGGACTGGCAATGGTGCACGTGCTCCAAAGCCTGATATAAACGACTGGTACGAAACGGTTAAAGTTAACTACGGCGTAAAACCCGATGGTAGCTACGACTTTCCAACGTTACCAAGCGATTATGCCAATCAAGATTTACGCGCGCACTTTGAATTTTGGCAAGATAAAGAATTGCCAAACAGCTGGTATAAATTTCGTGATATCGCCTTGTATTGGCTCGATAAAGGCGTAGATGGTTTTCGTTATGATATGGCTGAAATGGTGCCCGTGGAGTTTTGGAGCTTTTTAAATTCATCTATCAAGATGCACAACCCAGAGGCATTTTTACTAGCCGAAGTATACAACCCAGCTTTATATCGCCCGTATATCCAGCAAGGCAAAATGGACTACTTGTACGATAAAGTGGGCTTTTACGACACCCTAAAGGCCGTAATGCAAGGTACTCAAGCCGCGAGCAGCATTTTTGCAGCACAGCAACAAGTGGCAGATATTGAACAGCACATGCTGCATTTTCTAGAAAACCATGACGAACAACGCATTGCCAGCCCCGATTTTGCAGGTAGCAGTGAAAAGGGCAAACCCGCATTGGTAGTATCAAACCTTATTAGCCGCTCGCCAACACTGTTATATTTTGGCCAAGATGTAGGTGAAGATGGCTCTGAAGAGGCTGGTTTTGGCAAACCAACTCGCACCAGTATTTTTGATTATATTGGCGTGCCAGCGCATCAAGCGTGGATGAACAACGGCAAGTTTGATGGCGGCGCATTAACTGCCGAGCAAAGTCAGTTACGTGAATATTACAAAGCGGTTATGGCGTTGAGTAAACATCCTGCGGTTGTTGCCGGTGACATGCACCCGTTAACGGTGACAGGTAGCGACCAAGTTGCCGCGTTTAGCCGCAGTATTGGTCAACAACACATTTGGGTGGTGAGCAACTTTGCCGAGCAAAAAAATACGGTAAGTATTGATATTCCACTTAACACATTAGCAAACTACAAACAGGCAGAGCAGCAATTACTTGATCTGCTCGAAGCCAATCAAACTGCCGTGTTAACAATCACACCTGAGCAAGTAAAAATCAGTTTAACGTTAAATGCGCTTAGCAGTGCAGTATTGACCACTGGAGCACATAATGAATAATAACAAACCTAACCTAAGCTTTTGGCAAATATGGAACATGTGCTTTGGCTTTTTAGGCATTCAATTTGGTTTTGCATTACAAAACGGTAATGTCAGCCGTATTTTTCAAACCTTAGGTGCAAATATTGATGACATTCCAATTTTATGGATTGCAGCACCACTAACAGGTTTAATTGTACAACCTATTATTGGTTACTGGAGCGACAAAACATGGTGCAAACTAGGCCGTCGTCGCCCGTTCTTTTTTTATGGCGCAATTTTAACCACGCTCGCGCTGTTTATTATGCCTAATTCACCTACTTTATGGATTGCAGCGGGCATGTTGTGGATTATGGATGCTTCTATCAATGTCACAATGGAACCATTTAGAGCATTAGTGAGTGACAACCTGCCAACGAAGCAACGCGCCACAGGTTACGCCATGCAAAGCTTTTTTATAGGTGTTAGCTCAGTGGTGGCCTCGGCGTTACCTTGGATGATGACAAACTGGTTTGATATTTCTAACACTGCGCCAGTTGGGCAAATTCCTGATTCAGTGAAGTTCTCATTTTACTTTGGTGCTGTAGTGTTAATTGTTGCGGTATTTTGGACCGTGTTTACCACAAAAGAATACTCACCAGAGCAGCTTGAAGCGTTTAATGATCATGTTGAACAAGCAACAACAAGCACTGCCAACAAACCTGTTAATTTCAATAAAGGTGCCATAGTCTTTACGTTACTGGGCTTAGCTATTTTAGTGTTGGTGCTAAGTCTTTCACTTGAGAAAGAACTTTATTTACTGGCCGCTGGCCTCACCTGTTTTGGTATAATCCAATTTATTGCTGGGCAATTACAACGACAAAACAAAACACAAAATGGCTTTTACCAAGTATTAAATGATGTATTTATCATGCCAGAGGCCATGAAACAGCTTGCTTGGGTGCAGTTCTTTAGTTGGTTTACCTTATTTGCAATGTGGATTTATACCACTTCAGCAGTAACCAGCTTTCATTATGGCAGCAGTGATACCAGCTCCCTTGCTTATAATGATGGCGCTGATTGGGTGGGTATTTTATTTGCAGCCTATAACGGCTTTGCAGCATTGGCTGCGTTATGTATTCCGATCATCGTAAAGCGTTTAGGCTTAAAGTTAGCACATGCCATCAACCTAGTATTAGGTGCCTTAGGCCTAGCGAGTTTTATTGTGATACCCGATCCGCAATTACTTATTTGGCCAATGATAGGTATTGGTTTTGCGTGGGCGTCAATTTTATCGCTGCCTTATGCCATGTTGAGCTCATCAGTACCGAGTAAAAAAATGGGCGTGTATATGGGAATATTTAACTTTTTTATCGTGATCCCACAATTACTCGCAGCCAGTGTACTGGGCCTCATTTTACGTCACTTTTTTGAAAACCAACCTATTTACGCATTAGTACTGGGCGCAGTGTCGTGGATACTTGCAGCAGTTGCGGTATTGCGCGTTAAACATACGCAATAGCGACTTGCTTTGCACAGTTAATGACTAATAAAAAAGAATTAAGGGTTAAACATGAAAAAATACAACATCATTACCGCAACTTTATTTATGCTTGGGCTAACGGCATGTAGCTCAGAGCAAGCGATTAATAATACGCAAGTTACCGAGCAACTAAGCGCACCGGGGGCACCAGGTGCAGAGCCATTTTGGGCATACTCAGGTAAAACAGGAATTGGTACGTCATTTGAGCAATACCAACAGGGGGCTTATAGCGACAATGCCGCAACAGGCCCTGTATCAAAAGTATGGTTTTCGATTGCCAAAGGCATGATCACCGAAACCATGTTCGGGCTTATTCATCAAGCGCAAATTAAAGACATGCAATTTGTTGTAGTCGGAAAAGATTTTACAGTCACTGAAGCTGACGATTTAGACGTTACCATTGATTACTTATACAAAGATGATAAAGGCCGCCCGTTATCATTAGCATACAAAGTAGTAAGCAAAGATAAGCAAGGTCGCTTTAGCCTCGAAAAACATATATTTACCGATCCAGACGGTCAAAGCTTATTTGTACGCAGTATTTTTAATACCCAGCTTGACGGTGTAAAAGCATATGTAAGAGTTAACCCGTATATAAACAACAACGGCTTAGATGACTTTGCAAAAACCACCGAGCAAGGTTTGGTAGCGTGGCAGGGCGATAATTACTTGTCATTGCAAGGTGCACAGCCATTTAAACAAACAAGTGTTGGTTTTACAGGTGTGAGTGATGGTTTAAGCCAGCTTAAAACAACTCAGCAGCTTACCCGCGTTTATAAAACTACCGGTGAACAATCGGGGAATGTTAGTTTACTTGCAGAGCTGGGTGCAATTGGTGAAAACAGCCAGTTCGATTTAAGCCTAAGTTTTGGCAATAGCGAACAAACCAGCTTTAAACAAGGCCAAGCTACGCTAGCCAAAGGTTACCAAGCTGTGCTTGATAATTACAACGGTAAAGGCGAAGCACTTGGTTGGCAAGACTACCTGCAAAGCCTTGCACCGCTAAATAACATGAGCGAACAAACCGCAGATAACGGCAAATTACTTTATACCAGTGCTATGGTGTTAAAAGCGCAAGAAGACAAAACTCATGCTGGGGCACTTATTGCCTCTCTATCTAACCCATGGGGCGAAACCGTATCGGCGAAAACGGGCTCGACTGGTTATAAAGCAGTATGGGTACGCGACTTTTATCAAGTTGCCATGGCATTTATGGCCATGGGCGATAATGCGACCGCTAAAACCGCATTTGAATACCTTGAAAAAGTTCAAGTAAACAGCAAAACCCCGGGCAATAAAGGTGATACTGGGTGGTTTTTACAAAAAACACACGTAGATGGCGAACTTGAATGGGTAGGCGTACAGCTTGACCAAACAGCAATGCCACTTATGCTTGCTTGGAAACTCCATCAGGCAGGTGTATTAAGTGATGCAGAGCTCAGCGATTGGTATAGCCGTATGTTAAAACCTGCGGCAGATTTTTTAGTTGAGGGTGGTCGTGCAAACATTCTGTGGAACGATACACAAATAACGCCGCCAGCCACTCAGCAAGAACGCTGGGAAGAGCAAGAAGGGTATTCGCCATCAACCACCGCAGCTGTTGTTGCCGGTTTAATTACTGCAGCCGATATCGCTAAACTAGCAGGTGATAATGCCAATGCAACACGTTACCTAAATACAGCTAAGCGTTATAACAATGATATTGAAAAATTAATGTTTACAACGGCTGGTAATTTAGAGTCGAGTGCCTCTGATGGTGAATATTTTATTCGTATTGGCCAAGATAAAGACGCCAATTCAAATACTAAAATTAACGCTAATAATGGCCGTGAAGGGTTTAATAAAAAGCAAATACTCGATGGTGGATTTTTAGAACTCGTTCGCTATGGCGTACGTGATGCGCTAGCGCCTAGCATAGTAAAAACATTGCCAGAATATGATGATGAAACCCTAACAGATAACCTACAAGTTAAATACAGCTTTGAGTTTACTGACGGCAGCGGCACATTTGCAGGCTACCGCCGCTATGGTAACGACGGATACGGTGAAGACGAAGTAACGGGCGCTAACTATGCGCAAGGTGGAGAAAATAGCCCAGGACAACGTGGGCGAGTTTGGCCATTTTTTACCGGTGAACGAGGTCATTACGAAATTGCCGCAGCAAATGCCAATAATAGTTTAGATGCAACAAAACAGCAGGCTATTAAAAATAGTTATGTAAAAGGCCTAGAGCAATTTGCCAACCAAGGCATGATGCTACCTGAACAAGTATGGGATGGTGTAGGTATTAATAAAGCGGGTTACACGTTAGGCGAAGGTACAAACTCGGCCACACCATTGGCGTGGACACATGCGGAATACGTTAAGCTAGTGCGCTCATTAAGCGACAAACAAGTATGGGATCATTACCCGGTGGTAACTAAAGCACTAAAATAACCGCAAACTAACTAACATAGCCGTAGTAAAATACGGCTATGTTATTTATTACAATAATAACGAGGCTGAAATGAAAACATTTACCTTGAGCGCATTAGCATTAGCATTAGCAATCATGCTAACAGGCTGCCAAAGCGCACCATCATTAAATAACTACACGAATAACACCGAAACATCGCCACTAAATATTGAACAACAAGCAAACCCGTGGTGGGAAAACGCCATTTTTTACCAAATTTGGCCCCGCAGTTTTTACGACAGCGATGCTGATGGTCATGGCGATTTTAATGGTATGACCCAAAAGCTCCCGTATCTACAAGAGCTTGGCGTTAACGCATTGTGGTTAACCCCAATGTTTGAAGCACCTTCTTATCATGGTTATGATTTTACTGAATTTTACCAAGTAGAAAACGACTACGGCAGCATGGACGAGTTTGAAGCTTTTATAAAAGCTGCTGACGACAAAGGCATGAAAGTCATACTTGATTTAGTTATTAACCATATATCAAGTAACCATGAATGGTTTCAGCGTTCAGCAAATAATGAAGCCCCTTATGCAGATTACTTTATTTGGCGCGACGATATGCCAAAAGCTGGAAGTGGCTGGGGCCACGCATGGAGTAATAACGACCAACCCGATGCAGTATGGCATTGGAATGAAACACGCCAGCAGTATTACTATGGTGCGTTTGGAGCAAGCCAACCTGACTTGAACTTACGCCACCCAGATGTTGTTGCCGAAATGGAAAAAATGGCTAAGTTTTGGCTTGATAAAGGCGTTGCAGGGTTTAGATTAGACGCAGTTCGTTTTGCAATGGAAGGTGGCGCAGATGCGCAAGCCGATACCGACGAAACCATTGCATATTGGCAGCACTTTAACCAATACGTAAAAAGCGTTGATCCAGAGGCATATTTAGTGGGTGAAGCTTGGGCAGACATTCCCGTTGCAGCAAAATACTACGGCGAAGGTAAAGGGCTTGATCAAGGCTTTGATTTTGAAGTTGGCTATAAAATACTGGGCTTATTAAAACCCGACGCCAGTGGTGAAGCGCAATTTGGCACTATGCAATCTAATCAACAAGTGAATACAGTTGATGCCAATGTGCTCAAACAAAATTTACAACAGCGTATTGGTTCAACTGCACCACTTGATTTTTTTGCACCGTTTTTAACTAATCACGACCAAGAACGAGTGGCTTATCAACTTACTGAACACGACGATAAGGCAAAACTTGCCGCCGCCATGTTATTTAGCTCTCCTGGCACGCCGTATATTTATTACGGTGAAGAGATAGGCTTAACACAAGGTGGCACAGGTCATGATGTGTATAAACGCGCACCAATGCAGTGGAATAACAGCAACCAAGCTGGTTTTACTCAAGCTCAAACAAGTTGGGTTGAGCAGGCTGAACTGTTTGGTGATAACTACACCCAGTGGTGGCCTGAATATTTAGCACAGCAAATTAATGCTGCTGATCGCAATGTAAAAGCGCAACAAGCACAATCTAATTCACTGTGGCGTTTATATCAGCATTTAATAGCACTAAAAAAACAGCGCCCAGAGCTGGGTATTAAAGGCAGTTATGAATTAACACAGCATAACAACGGGCTTGTTGAAATAACCCGCGAGTTAAACGGCAGTAAAAGTATGTTTGTGCTTAACTTAACCGCTAACCCGCAAAGCATCAATAGTATTAAACGCGATGGGTTAACGCCTAACTGGCAACACGACCTCAATGGCGAGCAACTCGCTGGCTATGGTTTATTGTTACTAAACAACACACTATAAATAAAAAACACACAAAAGGGCTAACATACGTTAGCCCCTTTTGTGAATATGCTTTAATTGCATTACCCCCAACTTATAGCGCATTTTAATGAGTCATAAGTCGCTTAACTTCCTCTGGCGTCATGGCGCTTATCATAAAAATGAATATAAGATGCAATCCACCTCAGGTAGTTGTCCACGGTACGTAATGAATACTGACGTACCAACATATAATAAGCGATATAAATTAAAAATGGGGAACGCGTTTTCATATCATCATCAATGCTTAAGGCTGTATAAATAAATAGATTAGTTGTTTCCTTCTATATTCAAGAAAATGAGCGACGAGCGCATTTTCATCTTTCATATAATATTTAGTAGCAAAAAATAATTATAGCTAGCAATGAGTTAAGTTATTTGTTAAAAGTAATTAATAAATATATTAGCGTGACGTTGGC
>NZ_JBQKUL010000019.1:0-69991 GCF_054968565.1 Pseudoalteromonas sp. G5_S1_54_S4
AATGCGGTTACTTATTGTAGTAGATAAGCTATTAACCGGTTTTGATGCTCCTTCTGCGACCTACTTATACATTGATAAAAAAATGGCTGATCATAATCTGTTTCAAGCAATTTGTCGTGTAAATAGGCTTGACGGTGAAGATAAAGACTATGGTTATATTATCGATTATAAAGATTTATTTCGCTCATTAGATAAAGCGATTAAAGATTTTACCGCTGAAGCTTTTGATGGTTACGATGAAGACGATGTTGCTGGTTTATTAAAAGATCGCCTCAAAGAATCTAAATCTGATTTAGACAATGCATTAGAAGCTGTTAGAGCTTTATGTGAACCAGTAAAAGCACCAAGAAATACTAAAGACTTTATTCATTACTTTTGTGGTGAATCAGGAGTTGAACCAACAGATGAAAACGAACGCAATGAAAAAGAAGCACTACGTTTAACCCTTTATCAAACTGTTGCCAAACTTATACGTGCGTACACCAATGTTGCAAATGAGATGGATCAAGCTGGTTATTCACTGACTGAAGCTGAAAAAATAAAAAAAGAAGTCGCTTATTTTGAGAAAGTTCGTGACGAAGTAAAACTAGCCAGTGGCGACTTACTCGAAATGAAACGCTTTGAGCCTGCAATGCGACATTTGCTTGATATGTATATTCGTGCTGATGACAGCGAAGTACTCATGGATTTTGAGGAACTTGGCTTAATAGATTTAGTGGTAAATAATAATGGCGCAGGACTTGATTCATTACCTGAAGGCATTAGAAATAATGAAGAATCGATGGCGGAAGCGATTGAAAATAACGTTAGAAAAACCATCGTTGATGAAAATCCTGTAAACCCTAAGTACTTTGAAAGCATGGCTACATTACTTGACGCTATTATTGCGCAGCGCAGAGAGCAAGCTATAAGCTACCAAGAATACCTAGAACAAATTAAAGCTTTAGCTAAAAAAGTTGTGAACCCTACAGGCAATAATGCCCATAACTACCCTACTTCAGTAGATAGCCCTGCCAAACAGGCTATTTACGATAATTTTGGCAATGATGAAGTACTTACAAGTAAAATTGATACCGCAGTGCGCTACACAAAAAAAGCTGAGTGGCTTGGCGATAGGTTTAAAGAGCGTGAGATTGTTAATGCAATTAGGCAAGAGACATCGAGTTATGAAGTCGATATTAATGAAGTTATGGAGCTTGTAAAAGCCCAAAAGGAATATCATTAGTGGATAAAGCTAATACTGAAGTGATACAAATTGGCGGTATTGATGTTGAAATTAATCGACGAGACATTAAGAACATCCATCTAAGTGTTTTACCGCCCAATGGTAAGGTTAGATTATCGGTACCTAATAAAACAAGCGAACAAACCATTCGGCTTGCTATTGTTAACAAACTTGCTTGGATAAAAAAGCAACAAGTTGACTTTGCCAAGCAAGAACGACAGTCAATCCGTGAAATGGTCAATGGTGAGTGTCATTACCTTTGGGGAAAAAAATACCGGCTAGCAATAAAAAAGCCTGAGGGTAAATTTACCGTTACCGCGAAAGGTAGCGGTCAGTTAGAGTTAAAAGTGAATGAGAATACATCACCCGATAATTGCCTCAAGTTATTAAACCGTTTTTATCGTGATGAAATGCAACGATCAATTGAAAAGTTACTGCCCTCATGGCAAAAAAAACTTGGCGTAAAAGCAGACTCACTTAATATTAAAAAAATGAAAACAAAATGGGGCAGCTGCAATATTCAGGCAAAGCGGGTTTGGCTCAACCTTGAACTTGCTAAAAAGCCGCCTGAATGTTTAGAATATATTTTAGTGCATGAGCTAATCCACCTACTTGAACGACACCATAATGAACGTTTTAAAGCATTGATGGATAAGCATATGCATAACTGGCGCGAGCGCCGAGACTTACTAAACAGCTTGCCTTTAGCTTATGAAGATTGGCAATACTGATAAACATTAGAGAGTTATTTTGAAGCTTGAAATAACCACATTTCAAAAAACTATAACGAAAGAAACTGTCTCTAGCCTAAAATCACACATGTTAAATGATAAATAAGTATTAAACTAACCCATCAATCTCACATACTTCTCTGCCAGTTCGTCCACACTTTCTCGATGATTAGGATCGGGCTTTATACAATCAATGGGGCATACACTGACGCACGTTGGCTTGTCGTAATGACCTACACATTCTGTGCATTTTTCAGGGTCTATTTGGTAAATTTTAGCGCCCATATAAATTGCTTCATTTGGGCACTCTGGATCGCACATATCACAGTTAATGCATTTGCTATTTATGAGTAGAGCCATGATTTACCCGTTAAACAGCTTGTTTGAAAGGATTGCGGGTGTCTTGGTTTTCATCCAAGTTGCGCATCAGTATGGCGTGCTCTAAATCGATAGTGTCAGGCAGTGGAATTTTTACGATATGGCCTGAGCCTTTAGCATCAGTAATGCTTTCGCCCTTTTTATTTTCCATACTCTCAAGGGTAAAGCTAATATTACCTTTCGGCGTCATTAGCTCTAATGAATGGCCAACACAAAATTTATTTTTTACATCTATTTCAACTAAACCATTAACATTACGACCAAGTACTTCACCTACAAATTGCTGCTTGGTAGATACAGAGTAACCGTATTCGTAATTTTGATAATCTTGATGAGCGTGGCGCTTTAAAAAACCTTCGGTATAACCACGGTGTGCTAGGTTCTCAAGAGTTTTAAATAAATCAGCATCGAATGGTTTACCTGCAACGGCATCGTCAATCGCTTTACGATACACCTGAGCGGTACGCGCAACATAATAAAATGACTTAGTACGCCCTTCTATTTTTAGGCTATGCACTCCCATTTTTGTTAGCTGCTCTACATATTGCACGGCGCGTAAGTCTTTTGAGTTCATGATATAAGTACCATGCTCGTCTTCAAATGCAGGCATATATTCACCCGGGCGACCTTGCTCTTCTAGTATAAATACATCGTTACTTGGTGCGCCTTCACCTAACGTAGGTATAACCGCTTTAGGGTCAATTTTATGTACCATTTCACCGGTTTCGTTCTCAGTGCCAGGTTTAACATCATACTCCCAACGACATGCATTGGTGCAGGTGCCTTGGTTGGGATCGCGTTTATTAATATAGCCTGAGAGTAAACAACGCCCTGAATAAGCCATACACAGTGCACCATGGACAAATACTTCTAGTTCTGTTTCTGGGCACAGAGCACTAATTTCGCTGATTTCTTCAAGCGATAGCTCGCGAGACAAAATTACCCGCTCAATACCTTGTTTTGCCCAAAATTTTACGCTTGCAAAATTAACTGCATTGGCTTGAACCGACAAATGAATTGGCATATCGGGCCACTTTTCACGTACTAGCATTATTAAACCCGGATCGGACATGATCAATGCATCCGGCTTCATAGCAATTACTGGCTCTATATCACGTAAATACGACTTTACTTTCGCATTGTGTGGGGCAATATTAGACACTACATAAAACTTTTTATTTAGCGCATGTGCTTCGTTAATACCTATTTGTAATGTATCTAAATCAAATTCGTTGTTGCGAACCCTTAAACTGTAACGAGGTTGGCCTGCATACACAGCGTCGGCACCATAAGCAAAGGCATAACGCATGTTTTTTAAGCTACCAGCAGGGCAAAGTAGTTCAGGAATAAACGGGGTTGAGGAAGAAACAGCTGACATGTGCGCTCCATACATCGAACCGGGTTCAAGCCGGTTGCATGAATAATTATACCAACCCGCAATAATACTTAATCATTTTACGGGGCTAAACGTGTCGCTACCTGCGTTAAAAAAATCTCATTTACGACTACATGGATACAGAAGGTAGAGCAATGCAGGAGCAATTGCCGAGAACAACTAAATAGCAATTTTTTTGCCTAGCTATCAACACGTTTTTCCAACCTCAAAATAGACCACTTAATTAAGCGAATTGGTATTAAGGAAAATAAACCGCGCAAGTATAATGAGGGGGCAAAAGAGAAACCTTGATCAAGATCATCAAAATTTCTTTCTGCGCTAATAAATGAAGAGCAGCAGATTTAAGTTATTTTTTACTGCTTAATTGGTTCGAGAATTGACTAACGGCATCAACAACTTGTTGCGCGCCTTTTTTAATATCATTCATCACATGGCCCGACTCATTAGAAAGATCTAATCCTTGCTGAGCTTTGTGTTTGCCTTGCTCTATTACAGCCACCGTTGATTGGGTTAAATTTTGGTTTTGCTGTACAACATCCACAATCTCTTCGGTAGCTTTACTGGTTCTTGAAGCGAGTAAACGTACTTCATCGGCGACTACGGCAAACCCACGGCCTTGCTCACCAGCACGCGCGGCCTCAATAGCCGCATTAAGCGCCAATAAATTAGTTTGATCAGCAATGCTGCTAATACTCTGCACTATGCTCGCAATAAGTTGCGATTGTTTATCTAATGCTGAAATTTCTTGAGCAGCTTGCTCCATTTGCACCGACAGTTCGTTCATAACCTGTACAGTTTTTTGTACCACCTCCGCGCCTTTATCCGCGTTATTGTCAGTTTCGATAGAGGTGCCATGCGCAATATTTGCCGCTTGCTCTGTAGCCAGTTCTCTTTCTACTTGATCAGTGATCACCGTAGCAAACTTTACTACTTTGTAGAGCTCATTGGCTTCATTAAAAATCGGATTATATGATGCTTCTAACCACACCTCATGACCGTGCTTATCAATACGTTTAAATCTGCTCGCAATAAACTCGCCATTGCGCAACCGTTGCCAGAAGACTTGATA
The DNA here is from genome assembly GCF_054968565.1 of Pseudoalteromonas sp. G5_S1_54_S4. Taxonomy (NCBI): domain Bacteria; kingdom Pseudomonadati; phylum Pseudomonadota; class Gammaproteobacteria; order Alteromonadales; family Pseudoalteromonadaceae; genus Pseudoalteromonas; species Pseudoalteromonas sp. G5_S1_54_S4. The sequence continues at coordinate 4,800 of NZ_JBQKUL010000019.1, forward strand.
CTCTTTACTACTCGCTTCTTGTTCGTCACAAAACATAACATGATGCTTGCCCACCACGTCTTGTCTTGAATAACTCATACTTTTTAAAAAGTTGTCATTAACACGTAGAACTATACCCTGAGTATCAAACTCAATAACCGCTGTTGAACGATGCAATGCTTTGGTTAAATCTTCGTTTTCTCTCGAGCTTTCAATTATTTGTGTAAGCACAGTGCAATGCAGGGTTAAATACTCAAGCTGACCTTGCTCATTTTTTATCGGGTGTAAAATACAGCGTAACCAATCTCGTTGTCCGTTTTCGTGAGATACTTGAATAGCGCCAGCAAAATGTTCGGCTTTACTTAACGCTTTTTTAAAGGCATGAAAATCAGCGTTATTTCTCGCATTTTCTGAGATGAAATCTAAAATGTTTTTATTAATTATTTTATTATTTGAGTAGTTAAACTCTCGCTCAAAGTTTTTATTTTGTCTTAAAATAGCGCCTTGTTTATCAAGCTCTAATACCAGCATTTCACTGTCTAAACTTTGCTTAACCTGCTCCCTCACAGAAAGCTTACTTTGTAAATCAGCAATTTGAGTTTTTAAAGGTTGGTTAAAAAACATATTTTTACCTTAAAGTTTGCATGTATTCTTCATGCATTTGGAGTCGATAGACGCATTGACAATCGCTATGACTAAAAATAATACAAATCATATGCAGCACTGATTTATAAACTCATATTAACGTTATAGCCACTTTTTTAGTTCAGTAAGTATAGGTTGTTAAATTAAAATATTCGTCAACGTAGAATAAATTAGGTTTTTTCGACTAAAACGCGTATAATTCGCGCCCGTTAATATTCAACCTTTTATTTAAATTATTGGAGCACAAAGATGGCTTTAGAGCGTACTTTTTCAATCGTAAAACCTGATGCAGTTGCTAAAAACCACATCGGCGCAATCTACAACCGTTTCGAAACTGCGGGTCTTAAAATCGTTGCAGCTAAAATGGTTCACCTTTCACAAGAGAAAGCTGAAGGTTTCTACGCTGAACACAGCGAACGTCCTTTCTTTGGCGCTTTAGTATCTTTCATGACTTCTGGCCCAGTAATGGTTACTGTTCTTGAAGGCGAAAACGCTGTTCTTAAAAACCGTGAAATCATGGGTGCTACTAACCCTGCTGAAGCACTAGCTGGTACTTTACGTGCAGACTACGCTGATAGCATCGACGAAAATGCGGTTCACGGTTCTGACGCTGTTGAATCTGCTGCTCGCGAAATCGCGTACTTCTTCGCTGACGAAGAACTTTGCCCACGTACTCGTTAATTCGAGTTCACAGCTAACCCTGTGATGCAAAGTATGAAAAGGGCTTTCGAGCCCTTTTTTAGTCATTAAGTAAAATATTAGCCGTTTATTTATGATGTTTTACTTAATGATTATAGTGGATGAATTGTGTACAATTCGTCCTTGTAAATTTTTACCATCACTGCCACCGATTGAGGTTGTTACATGACCGAGCAAAAAAAAATTAACTTATTAGATTTAAACCGAGATGCAATGCGAGAGCTATTTGTATCATTCGGTGAAAAGCCATTCCGTGGCGATCAGGTGATGAAATGGATTTATCATTTTGGCGTAGATAATTTCGACGAAATGAGCAACGTAAACAAAAAGCTAAAAGAAAAGCTTAAAAATGAATGCGAAATTGTTGCACCAGAAATATCAGTTCGTCAACAAGCCAGCGACGGTACCATCAAATACGCACTCGTGTTAGAAGGCGGTCAAGAAGTTGAAGCAGTTTGGATCCCAGAAAAAGATCGCGCCACCTTGTGTGTATCTTCTCAAGTGGGCTGTGCACTGGAATGTACTTTTTGCTCAACGGCACAACAAGGCTTTAACCGTAACTTAAAAGTGTCTGAAATTATTGGCCAAGTATGGCGTGTAGCCAAAGATATTGGCCTTGATGGCAACAGTGAAAAGCGCCCTGTCACTAACGTAGTGATGATGGGTATGGGCGAGCCGTTACTTAACGTTAAAAACGTGGTACCGGCGATGGAATTAATGATGGACGACTGGGGCTTTGGTTTATCTAAACGCCGCGTTACATTAAGCACCTCAGGTGTGGTACCTGCTCTTGATTTATTGAAAGAAAAAATAGACGTAGCGCTGGCTATTTCACTGCATGCGCCAGATAACGCCCTGCGTGATATTTTAGTACCGATCAATAAAAAATACCCAATTGAAGAGTTTTTAGCTGCGTGTCGTCGTTACATTGACGGTTCAAAAGCCAATAAAGATGTGACTATTGAATATGTAATGCTTAACGGTGTTAACGATAGTACCGATCAAGCTCATGAACTGGTTAAAACGTTAAAGGGAACGCCCTCGAAGGTTAACCTTATTCCATTTAATCCATTCCCAGGTAATGAATATACTCGTTCAAGCAACAGTCGAATTGATCGCTTCTCTAAAGTATTACAAGCTGCGGGGATTACCTGTATTGTTCGTCGTACACGAGGGGATGACATTGACGCTGCCTGCGGCCAGTTAGCTGGCGATGTTGTAGACCGTACGAAGCGTATGGCGAAAAAGAAAATGCGTGATGACAATGCAATTGCAGTGAATATTCATCAAGCCTAATTTTTTGAGTAATCAAGAGCCTTTGTGATATATCGTTTATTTTTAAATAAATGATGCAACACAAAGGCTTTGAGGTAAGATAGAGGTTATGGATATAAATAAAGAGACAAAGTAATGCGATCTTTACTTGCTTTAGCACTATCAACACTACTTTTAAGCGGTTGTGTTACTGAAAATAGTTACAACGGCAGTGACAAACCCGTCGTCGAAAATAAAATAAACAACGCAGGCGCAGCGCGTACCCGCATTGCTTTGGCATTACAATATTTAAACACCGGCAATAATTCCCAAGCAAAATATAACCTTGAGCGTGCGAGCGAATATGCACCAAACCTCCCCGAAGTTCATTATTCTTTAGCTTATTACTACCAACAAGTTGGCGAAAATGCATTAGCCGACAAAGCCTATCAAAAAGCGTTGGCGATTAAACCTGACGATCCGAATACCCTAAATAACTACGGTACGTTTTTATGTAGTATTGATGAGTATGATCGCGCGACCGATCAATTTTTAAAAGCGATTGAAATTCCTAGCTATATTCGTGTAGCACAAAGCTATGAAAATTTAGCTTTATGCGCCATTGAATTTAATGACTTCACCAATGCAGAAAGCTACTTTCAACAAGCGCTAAATCACAGCTCGCAACGCGCCTCTACATTAATAAGCTTAGCGGCTTTGTATTACGCAAAAAGTGACTTATATAAAGCCAGTACTTTAATAAAACGTTATGACGATACTGCACAGGTTTCTTCGCGAGCATTGTTACTCGGCTACTTGGTTAAACAACGCATGGGTAGAATAGAAGATGCTGAAAAAATTGCAGCTACCATTTTGCAAACGTACCCAAATAGTGTTCAAGCTAACGCCATTCGTGACAACCAATTAAGGCAAACAGAGTTTGAAGTGCTGCGCGAAAAGTACCGCCAAGCACAACTTGATGAATTGCAAGAAAGCAGTAATAACAATCATATTATTGTGGAGCCAAAAATAAAAATTATTCGTAAAAAAAGTCCAACATCTGCAGTAAGCTCTGATGATTCAGTAAAGTAAGCTGCAAAAATACAACAGAGACACAAATACCTTTTTAAATTAGTAAAAAAAGAGTAAAAACTAGTGTATCGGTTGATATCGCTCGTTTTGCTATAAACCAATTTAGCATTTCAGTGTGATTCAATGCTAAACTGCTATATGTTAGGTGCATTAAAGGGTTTTAAAAGTAAAAAACAGCAAAAATTTTAAAAGGGCGATACTAACGTTTTTATAAAACCGCAGCTGATGATACCCTTTAAAAGCGCGCACTCTAATAGCAAGAATTAACGAACACTAAAAAATAAAAACAAAGTCTTACTCTGGTTATTAAGCCAAAATATTAACTTTTACTCGTGGATCCAGACTCATACATATTATGAATGAAGATAATACACAACCGCAGAGCGACGAACCCTCTGTAGGACAAATACTAAAATCGCATAGAGAAAATGCAAATATCAGCATTGCTGAAATCGCCTCGCTATTAAAGCTAACAGAATCACAAGTTGAGCATATTGAAAGCGACGAGTATCATTTACTCGGTGCAAAAACGTTTGTTAAAGGCTATATAAAAAATTATTGTCGTACACTAAACATTGATAGCGCAGCTATTTTAGCCATGCTGCCGGCTTTTAGCACATCAGATAAACCGGTCGATATGCAAAGCTTTTCAAGGCGCACAGAAAAAGAAGCCCATGACAGCCGACTTATGACCGTAAGTTACTTAATTTTGGCTATCGTTATTGGTTCTTCTGCAGTGTGGTGGTGGCAAAATGCAATGCCTATTGATGAACAAACTAAAACTATTAATGCTAATAACTCGCTCATAACTCAACAACAAGAAAACACCAAGCTGTTAGCTGAAGCCGCCGACGAGGCACTATTAAATGACATTGAATCTACAGAAGAAGTAGATTCTGCATTACAAAATGAACAACAAACAATTCAAGCTGCGCCAGTTAATAATGCACAGAGCACCAGTGAGCCAAAAAACAGTGATTTAAGCACCATTTTTATGATGTTTAACGATGAGAGCTGGGTAGAAATTCACGATGCCAATGATGAAAAAATTGCTTTTGGTGTAAAAAAAGCAGGCTACGAAATGACCCTAACCGGAGTAGCGCCTTTTTCAGTGGTATTAGGCAAGCATGATGTTGTTCGTATTACCCTAAATGGTGAGCCAGTTGATATTTCGGCCTTTCCTAAAAACCGTTTAGCTAAATTTAAATTACCCTTAGCAGAGTAGTCGCTATGTTTTCAGAATCTCCTATAAAACGCAGAAAATCCACACGCATAAATGTGGGTAATGTTCCTATTGGTGATGGTGCACCTATTGCCGTGCAGTCGATGACCAACACAGACACGATGGACGTTGATGCCACTGTAGCCCAAATTCAAGCTATTCAAGATGCCGGTGCAGATATTGTTCGCGTGTCAGTACCGACCATGGATGCCGCTGAGGCATTTAAAAGTATTAAAGAGCAAGTTTCGATACCCCTTGTCGCCGATATCCACTTTGACTATCGCATTGCATTAAAAGTAGCAAAATACGGTGTTGATTGTTTGCGTATCAACCCAGGCAACATTGGTAGTGAAGAGCGTATTAGAGCGGTAGTTGATTCAGCGCGTGAGCATAATATTCCTATTCGAATAGGGGTAAATGGCGGTTCACTTGAGCGCGATTTACAAGAGAAATACGGCGAACCTACTCCAGAAGCCCTATTAGAATCGGCTATGCGCCACGTAGATATATTACGCCGTTTAGACTTTGATCAATTTAAAATTTCAGTAAAAGCATCAGACGTATTTTTAGCGGTAGGCGCATATCGCTTGCTCGCTAAAGAAATAGACCAGCCACTGCATTTAGGAATAACTGAAGCTGGCGGCATGCGCTCTGGCTCTGTTAAATCGGCCGTTGGTTTAGGGATGTTATTAGCAGAAGGCATTGGTGATACGCTGCGCGTATCTCTCGCTGCAGATCCAGTACAAGAAATAAAAGTTGGCTTTGATATATTAAAATCACTGCGTATTCGCTCGCGCGGGATTAACTTTATTGCTTGCCCAAGCTGTTCACGCCAAGAGTTTGATGTGGTGAGCACTATGAACCAACTTGAAGAACGTTTAGAAGACATTATTGAACCGGTTTCAGTGTCTGTAATTGGCTGTGTTGTTAACGGCCCAGGCGAAGCGCTAGTGAGTGATATTGGCCTTGCTGGTGCAAACCGTCGCTCAGGCTTATACATAAATGGCGAACGCCAAAAAGCCCGTATTGATAACAATAATATTGTTGATCAGCTCGAAGGCTATGTGCGCGATTTTATCGAGCAAAAGCAGCAACAAACACAAATCGATATAAAAATCGTAGAGTGATTTAAACGCCAGCAATATGCATTCAATTGACTTTTTTAGTAGCGGCATTCACAGCGCAGTACAAATTACATACACACCGCTATACTCGCAATTACCTTGTAGTTAGGGTTATAATGCGCGGTCGATTTTTTTAATTTTACGTGGTTGCAGTCTAAGACTGCACATAAACAGATTTAGGATTTATCAGTGGCAAAACAAATTCAGGCAGTTCGCGGTATGAACGATTGCCTGCCAGGCGATACGCAAGTTTGGCAGAAAGTAGAGCACATTTTACGCGAGACCGTATCATCGTTTGGTTATCAAGAAATTCGTTTTCCAATTGTAGAATCAACCGACCTATTTAAACGCTCTATTGGTGAAGTAACCGATATTGTAGAAAAAGAAATGTACACCTTTGCCGATCGTAACGGTGATAATTTAACTCTGCGCCCTGAGGGTACCGCGGTGTGTGTACGTGCAGGTAACGAAAATGGCCTGTTATACAATCAAGAACAACGCCTTTGGTACATGGGCCCTATGTTTCGCCATGAACGCCCACAAAAAGGTCGTTACCGTCAGTTTCACCAATTTGGTTTAGAAACGTTTGGTATTGCCAGCGCCGATATAGACGCTGAAGTTATATTACTCACGGCGCAACTTTGGGAAGCATTTGGCATAAGCGATCATGTACGCTTGGAGCTTAACTCATTAGGCTCAAATGAAGCGCGCGCGCAGTACCGTGATGCCTTAATTGCCTTCTTAGAACAACATACCGATGTACTAGATGAAGACTCTAAGCGTCGTATGTACTCTAACCCGCTGCGCGTTTTGGATACTAAAAACCCAGATATACAGGCAATCTTAGTCGATGCACCAAAATTATCTGAACATTTAGATACTGAATCAAAAGAACATTTTGAAAATTTATGTGAACGATTAGATGCCGCAGGCGTCAAATACACGGTTAATGAAAAGCTAGTTCGTGGCTTAGATTATTACAACCGTACTGTATTTGAATGGGTAACCGATAGCTTAGGTGCACAAGGTACAGTATGTGCCGGTGGTCGTTATGATGGCTTAGTTGAGCAATTAGGCGGTAAATCAACCCCAGCAGTTGGTTTTGCGATGGGATTAGAGCGCCTAGTTTTACTACTTCAAGCACTTGAATGTGTAGGTGACATACGCCGTAGTACTGATGTATATTTATCAGCCATGGGCGACAAAGCCAGCATTCAAGCGCCTATTATTGCATCTACGTTACGTCGAGACGTACCTGGATTACGCGTTATGGTGCATGCTGGCGGTGGTAACTTTAAAAAACAATTAAAACGTGCTGATAAAAGCGATGCATTAGTCGCGGTTATTATCGGTGAAGATGAATTAGAGCAAGGCGTTGTGACCATAAAGTATTTACGTGAGCGTAAAGAACAAGTCACATTAGAACTAGAACAAGCTAAAGCGCTACTTGCAGAACTAATTAATAGCTAAAATTACATAAAGCGCAGCGAGTAAAGCGCTTTAATAGAGGTAAGCATGGAAATTTATTCAACTGAAGAACAACAAGCAGAAGCGATTAAACGCTTTTTTCGTGAAAACGGCCTATCACTTGCTTTAGGTGTAATTGTTGGCTTAGGTGGTTTGTACGGTTGGAAGGCCTACAACCAAAACCAAATAACAACAGCAGAGCAAGCATCTGATGCTTACACTAAGCTTGTTGAAAGTGATGACGTATTAGCTTCTGCTGATGCCTTCATCAGTGAAAATAAAGACACTCAGTACGCAACTTTAGCGGCATTTGTTGCTGCAAAAGAAGCGGTAGATGCACAAAAATTAGATGTAGCGAATGAAAAGCTAAGCTGGATTGTATCAAATGTCGATAACGCGCAGTTAAAAGCCATTGCCACTACGCGTTTAGCGCGTGTGCAAATTGCTCAACAACAATACGATGATGCATTAACCACGTTAAATTCGCCGTTGCCAGAGGCATTTAATGCAAATGTTGCAGAGTTAAAAGGCGATATTTACACTCAGCAAGGCAATAAAGAACAAGCACGCGTAGCCTACCAAGCTGCGGTTGATGCCGGTGGATTAACCAGCAATCCTCTATTACAAATTAAGTTAGATGACCTAGCAGTAACTAGCCCAGCGGCATAAGGTTTTAGGCATGAGAAAAATAACAACAGCAACGCTCGCCCTTTGTATGGCAACACTTATGGGCTGTTCATCAAGTGATGATGAAGAAGAACTGGTACTTCCTGAAATAGCCAATCAGTTTGAAACAGAAGTTGTTTGGCAAGAATCAATAGGTAGCGGTGTAGAGCATTACTTCTCACGCCTATCACCAGCTGTTTATAAAGATACTGTGTATGTAGCGAGTCGCGAAGGCCAAGTAGAAGCGTTATCACTTGCCAATGGTGATACGCTTTGGGAAACCGATGTTCGTCATGATTTATCGTTTTGGCCTTGGAGCGATAACGATAGTGCAAAATTATCAGGCGGAATATTACAAGCTTATGGTAAAATCTATTTAGGTTCAGAACATGGCTATGTCATTGCCCTTGATCGTGAGACAGGTAAAGAGGTATGGCGTAAAAAAGTGCCAGGCGAATCACTGTCTAAACCTGCTGCAGGCGATGGTTTAGTGTTTGTTAATTTAGCATCAGGTAAGTTACTGGCCCTGCATCCTGATACGGGTGAAGAGCGCTGGAGCTTTGAGCAAGAAGTGCCAGCACTTACCTTACGCGGTCAAAGTTCACCAACCGTCGCTAATGGTGGTGTGTTGGTTGGCCTTGAAACAGGTAAGCTCAGTGTTTTAATTTCTGAGAGCGGCTACTCAGCGTGGAGCGCAGAAATTGCTGTAGCAAAAGGCGCATCAGAGTTTGAGCGTTTAGTTGATGTAGATACACAACCACTTATTAGTGGCCCGTTTGCTTATGCGATTGCATACAATGGGAACTTATCAGCAGTAGATATTCGTTCTGGTAATGTTGTATGGAAACGTGAATACAGCAGCTACCGTGAAATTGCCATGGATTTGCAAACAATTTACGTTGTTGATAGTAACGGCGTTGTTTATGCACTTGATAAAGATTCAGGCATTGAACGTTGGAGCCAACCCGCTCTTCGTGGCTGGTACTTAACAGGCCCAGCGGTTGCCGGTAATTATTTAGCGTTAGGTGACCAAGGAGGCAATTTGCATTGGTTAAATAAAGACACTGGCGAGCTAGTATCTCGTGAAGACTTTGACACCTCAGGTTTTTTTGTTGAGCCTGTTGTTGCTGACGATAAGTTGATTTTATACACCCGTGATGGTGAAGTTAGCGCGGTAAAAATACCAAACTAACTGTCTACTATTAGTGTAAGGCACTAATAGTTAATTATTTTTTGTAAGGCTTCGCACTGCGAAGCCTTTTGTTGTTTTTTAAAGAGGTAGTTTATGCTTCCCGTGATCGCTCTTGTAGGGCGACCCAATGTGGGCAAATCCACATTATTTAACCGTTTAACACGTACTCGTGATGCACTCGTTGCCGACTTTCCTGGCTTAACGCGTGATAGAAAATATGGCCAAGCAAATTACGATGGCTTTGAATTTATCGTGGTAGATACGGGCGGTATTGATGGCTCAGAAGAAGGTATCGAAACCGAAATGGCTGATCAGTCATTACTAGCCATTGAAGAAGCGGATATTGTTTTATTTTTAGTTGATGCCCGCGTGGGTATGACAGTCGCTGATCAAGCCATTGCTAGTCACTTACGTAAGCAAGAGAAAAAGTGCTTTGTGGTAGCCAATAAAACAGACGGCATTGATGCTGACTCGAACTGTGCTGAGTTTTATCAACTTTCACTTGGTGAAGTTCATCATATCGCTGCCGCTCATGGTCGTGGTATTACTTTACTGCTCGAACAAACACTTCAGCCAGTTATTGCTGAACTTGCCGCACTTGATGAAGATGTAGCCGATGACGATGAAGAGCTTATCGACTTATATCAAGAAGGTGAAGAAGATGACACAGATCACCAAGCGTTTGCCGACAAGCCGGTAAAGCTGGCAATTATTGGTCGTCCAAATGTTGGTAAGTCAACCCTTACTAACCGCATACTAGGTGAAGACCGCGTTATTGTATACGATATGCCAGGTACAACCCGCGACTCAATTTACATTCCGATGACCCGTAACGACAAAGAATATATTCTTATCGATACCGCTGGTGTGCGTAAACGTAAAAAAGTAAGTGACGTGGTTGAGAAATTCTCAGTCATTAAAACACTACAAGCAATCGAAGATTGTAACGTGGTGCTATTAGTGGTTGATGCCCGCGATGGTATTTCAGATCAAGATTTAAGCTTATTAGGCTTTGCCCTTAACTCAGGGCGCTCATTGGTTATTGCCGTGAACAAGTGGGATGGCCTAGATAACTACGTTAAAGATCGTATTAAAACTGAGCTTGATCGTCGCTTAGGCTTTATTGATTTTGCCCGCTTGCACTTTATCTCTGCGCTACATGGTACGGGTGTTGGTCATTTATTTGAATCAGTTGACGAAGCGTATGAGTCGGCAACTAAACGTATAAGCACCGCTATGTTACGTCGTATCATGGATATGGCACAAGCAGATCACCAGCCACCGCTTGTTCGCGGTCGTCGTGTTAAGCTTAAATATGCGCATGCTGGAGGTTATAACCCACCGCGTATCGTCATTCATGGTAACCAAGTTCATGATTTACCTGATAGCTACAAACGCTACCTAATGAACTACTACCGTAAAGCACTAAAAATTATGGGTACGCCAATCAAAATTGAATTTAGAGAAGGCGATAACCCATTTGCAGGGCGTACTAATAAAGTAACCCTGTCGCAAAAACGTAAAATTCGTGCGTTTAGTAAAGAAAACCGCAATAAGTCATAACGATTTTGATTAAGTCAGTTTAATAAAACGGCGTACTTTATAGTACGCCGTTTTTTATGATTCAAAATTAATTAATGCTAATTGCACCAGCCGTTCAACTGTGGTGCCTTGAAGATTTTTAGGCGCTTTAGGGTAATATTTCGATTTTGGCGTTTTAATGGATATGAAACCATGATTTGTAGCCATCTCATTAGCTAATAGCTTACGCTCTTTGGGCGTTAGATGATTTTCGTGTATTCTTTCCAGTTCACCACTATCAAGCCATATTCCTGCACAGCTTGGGCACTCATCTATTTCAACTGCTTTTAGCGGTGAAAAATACCTACGCATCATCACTATGCTTGGGCATTTAGGGCAATTTACTCGCATTGCGACTTCACCCTCACCTTCGGCATAATTACTCAAATACTTAAGTAAAACCTGACCATGTTTTAACTCTGGCGAGTTAAATTTAAAAATTTGGCTGTTATCGAAAAAAACGCCGCCTAACGACGATGTATAAACAGTGATACCGCCAACTAATATAGGCTCCAATGGTGTATTTGTACGAGGGCACAACATTTTCAAAAATCCTTTTTATTTTAATACCTAAAGTTAAATAGTTATTCTAACGCTTTGTGTATCAGGCCAATTAATGGTGTGTGACCTGCCAATACAAACTCATGTGCATTATCTGACATTTTTTTCCAAGTACAGCGAGTAATCCCAATCCATTTTTCTTCATCATAATCGGATTTCGAACCTGCAAAGCTAAGCATGAAATGCTCAATAAATATTTGGGTGTTGGCTATTCGCCTTATCGGTTAGCAAAATACGTTATTAAATATCGCTACTCCAATATGTTTTATTTTAAACACCAGTAAAACAATAAGCTAGACTGCTGTTAAAAACCAACGCATTAATTGAGTGAACTTGTTATTATCATAAAATCAGCGCGCATAAATAATAATTAAAATTTTAAAAAAGTGAAATTCAACATGCTAAAAAAAACAATCTTAGCTATTGCCTTAGCAGCCACCTCGCTGCCAAGCTTAGCCGACAGTAACAGCGATTTAAAAACCATTATTGATAACCACTGGCAAAACGCCAAAGCTGAGAAAATATTTTTTAGAACCGATCCTGATGGTTGGAAGCCCAACGGTACCCTACCCGATTGGAGCGAGCAAGCCATTGCGAAGCGCCAAGCTTACAACAACAGCGTACTAAAAAACTTAGCCAGCATTGATCCTAAAACGCTCAATAGCGAGCAGTTAATGAACTACCGCTTGTTTAAATATGAGCGAGAAACCGAGCAGCAAAGCTACCTTTACCAAGATAAATACTTTCCGGTTAATTTTTTAAGTGGCTGGCACACTTACTTTGCAGAAGCGCCGGCTAACATGGCCTTTTTAACCATTGATGATTACGATGCCTTTTTAGTGAGCCTTGGTGATTACCCGCGCTTTAATCAGCAAAACATTAATTTACTGAAGCAAGGCATTCAAACTGGTTTTACCCACTACTGCGAAACGTTTAAAAATTATGGCCAAAGTATTAGCGCCCATATAGTTAAACAACCTGAGAATAGCGCCTTATATGAGCCATTTACTCGCATCCCTAATACATTTAGCGCAGCGCAAAAAGAAACTTACCAAAATAAAGCTAAAGCGTTAATTGCCTCAAAAGTCGTGCCTGCTTACGAGCACTTTTACGACTTTTTTGAAAACGAATATATGTCACATTGTAGAGCGCAGCCCGGTATTGCAAGCATCAAAGGGGGCCTTGATTATTACAAATATACAGTAAATTATTACACCACAACAAATGCGACCCCCAAGCAAATCCATGAGCTTGGCCTTAAAGAAGTGGCACGCATCAAAGCGCAAATGCAAAGTATTATTGATAAAGTTGGCTTTGATGGCAGCTATAGCGAGTTTTTAGAATTTTTGGCAACCGATGAGCAGTTTTACGCAACCGATCCCCAAGACTTGCTCGAAAAAACCGCCTTTATAACCCAAAAAATGTATGGCAAACTCCCTACTTACTTTGGCCATTTACCGCGCAATACTTTTACCATTAAAGGCTCAGCGAGTCGTGGCGCATTTTATATGCCACCGCCAGATAACCGTTCACCGGGGACTTACTTTTTAGCTTCAACGCCTGAATTACAACCTTTATATAATTTAGAAGCACTTAGCCTGCACGAAGCTATTCCTGGGCATCATTTACAAAATGCCATTGCTATGGAATTAGACGTTCCTGAGTTTAGACGCACACTGAGCCACTCTGCTTTTGGCGAAGGCTGGGCACTTTATACAGAGCGTTTAGGTAAAGAAGCGGGCTTTTACCAAAGCCCATACAGTGACTTTGGCCGTTTAGGCTACGAAATGTGGCGCGCAGTGCGCTTAGTGGTTGATACCGGTATTCATGCCTTTGGCTGGAGCCGCCAAAAGGCGATTGATTATTTGGCTGATCATACCGCTTTGCCACAAAGCGCAGTGGAAGATCAAATAGACCGCTATATTTCTTGGCCAGGCCAAGCGCTTTCATACAAAATGGGCGAAATTAAAATACGCGAACTACGTGCCAAAGCAGAAAAACAGCTAGGCGCACAATTTGATATACGCAGCTTCCACGATACCGTTATTGGTCAAGGTTCACTCCCTATGGCGGTACTTGAAGATGTAATTAATGACTGGATAGCACAGCAAAAATCAGCTATTTAAAATAAAGCTAGAACAAATTGAGAGGCGGTATTGTTACCGCCTCTTTTTAAAGCCCTATTAAACACCTCAAAACTAATCCCTACCCGCTTTTGCTTCGTAAAGTTAATGATTTTAAAAACCAGAGCTTAAGTATGAAAAAACGTATTCTGTATTGGCTGCAAAATGATTTGCGCATTGATGACAACCCCATACTCAATGATTTATCACAACAACAATGTGAGTTGGACCTGGTCTTTGTGATTAACCCTGCTTGGTTCAAAAGCAATAACTATCAACAAAAACCCTATGGTGTACATAAACAACGCTTTCTAATGCAAAGCCTATACGAGCTACAGGAGTCTGTTTTAGGGCTTGGCCAAACCTTGCATATTTTAGAAGGCGATCCGGTAAGGGTATTAACACAGCGTGTTAATGAGCTTGGCATTGATGAAGTTGTTTATAGCGAGCAAATAGGCGTTTATGAGCAACGCCAAATTACCGCACTTAAATCGAAATGCGCTACTGTGGTATTTAAATCTGTGATGCAAGATACCTTATATCAACAGCAACAACTGCCCTTTGAACTTGCTGATTTACCAACCGGCTTTACCCCTTTTAGAAAAAAAATCGAAGCCACTGGTATCAGTTTATCCGCAGTGCCGTTCTCAACAAAAAGACTTCCACCGCCTATTATTTTATGTGCTAAACAGCCTATATCAGAGCCGCCAACAGGAAACCCTTTACTCCAAGGTGGACACAAAGCCGGCCTTGCGCATTGTCTACAGTACTTTTCATCAGCTTTACCAAGCAGCTATAAAATCACCCGTAATGAGCTGGATGGCTTTGATAACTCGACTAAATTTAGTAGCTGGCTGGCTTTTGGTTGTATTAGTGCCAAGCAAATTTTTTGTGCAGTAGATGCTTATGAAGCGCAGCATGGGGAAAATGAATCAACATACTGGATCAAGTTTGAATTGCTCTGGCGTGAGTATTTTAAGTGGCATGCAATTAATGTGAAGCATCAGTTATTTACTTTTAAAGGTAAAAAACAAAGCTCGCCACTGACCACTTTTAGCCCGAACCGTTTTGCAAAATGGTGCCAAGGCAGTACCCCATTTCCGCTAGTTAACGCTATTATGAAAGAGCTTAACGCAACGGGCTTTATCACTAACCGTTCACGACAAATTGCAGCCAGCTGTTTGGTCAACGAACTACAACTAGACTGGCGCTATGGCGCTGCTTACTTTGAACAACAACTTATTGATTACGATGTAGCCGCTAATTGGGGCAACTGGCAATATATTGCTGGGGTTGGGGTCGATCCGCGCGGTGGGCGACACTTTAATTTGGCAAAACAAACCCAGCAATACGACCCACACGGTGAATATATTGCCAAATGGCAAGGGAATGAGCACTGCGATGCACAGTTAGATGACTTAGACGCCGCCGACTGGCCTGTGTAATAACAAAACCTCAAACATAATACTGGCTAGCTGACTCTCGTTACAAGCCCAAGGTTAAATCTTGGGCAAGTGTGCCGCTGGGCTTTTCTACTACGCGGTTAATTTCAACCCCGTTATGCTTCACAATAAAAGTGGGGGTATATTGTAAGTCATGCGCCAAGGCAATACCTGCCTCATCACGTTTGTCATAACCTACAGTAACAAAGGTTATTTTCGAAAGTTCAACCTTAGACTCATCAAGTAACTTTATTAATCGAGGTACTTCACGGGCACTGTCATGACACCAGGTACCTAAAAGCACTAACACCTCTTTACCTGCTAGTTTTTGCATCAATGCAACGTCTTGGGGTGTAGGCGAAAATGCTTGGTATTGTTTAGCAAATTTATCGTGCTCGCTTAATAAACGCTTAGCAGAAATAGCGTCCGAGTGTGGTTTGAGCGTTGCATTCACTGCCAGTGGTAAACTCAACATTAAAAGAAAAATTAATTGTTTAAACATAATCTTATACTTAAATAGTGTTTTAGTTACTATACCCACAATCGAGCTTAAGTAAATAAAAGTTACTTGCTTTTATCCATAAAATCATCCACTTGTGATAAAACGGCTAAGTACTCACGTTTGGCTTCTTTGTTTTGTTCTAATTTATCTAAGTCTCCGATTAATGTTACTAATTGCGTATGTGAATAACTCGATGTTGTTCTAAACTCGTTCGACGCCCCCACACCACTGAGTCGTTTTCTTTCATCCATACGATGACTATCTTCATTTTTCTCGAGCCAAATATCGTTAATAAGACGAATATTGCTCTCACTGGTGGTTGTTTCTTTTAATTCCTTTTTTAGCTCGTATTGAGATATTTCGGGATTAAACTGATACACTTTTTTATCTACATCCACCTCATGAGCCTGATCAAGGGCAACCAATTCGTTATTTTTTACAGCGGTACCAATAGTGTAATTTTCTTGTTTATCATAATAATCAGGGGGGATGTCTGAGCGGTTACCTTCTTCATAATTAAAACGCGTGCTCGCCGTTTTATCTTGAGTGACCCCAGTTAACCCTGCTGATTTTTGGTGTTCTGTATTTTGACTCAGCTTTGTGGTGCTTGTTGCTATGTAATCACCTTGATCCATTGCAAAAGAGAATTTTGCATCAAAATCAGCTAACTTAGATATACCATCACCTAAGGAATTTTTATTACTGCTTCCTAGCCCTTGATAGCGTGGATCTTTGGTTATCATGTTGTCAACCAAATTAGCGACAAGCTCGCGTCCATTAGTAAACTGCTTTGTAGCAACTGACTCAATTTCACTGTAGCGCTCAGCGGCTGATGACATACTACTAAACGCACTTTTAAAAACAGCCAACCCTTGTTTCATTACTTCATCACTTTTTTGGCCAAACGCCGAACGCGTACTTTTCTCTGAGCTATTGAGCTGGCTATCTTCTAAACTCTTATCAAGCGCTTTTATGTATTGCTGCATTTGGCTTTTGTCTTGAGCGCCAATGGTTGACATATCAAGCGAAAAATCAATATTGTTTTGTCCGTTTACCGATTCGAACTCCAGTATTTGCTGCTCAGAATCCTCATCAAGGGTATAGCTTAAATTAAGCTCATTATCTGTTCCGAGCATCGCTCCATCAGCATCGACATTATTTCCCTCTGACGTTGAAAAATACAAATCAAAACCCGAAAGTTCTTTGTTATCAAAATTGCTTAGAAAGCTTAAATCTAAATCAGCTTGGTTTGCGGGTACGTAACGACTGTAAGCGCTTTGTTTGGCCTTAAAAAATTCATCCGCCATTTCACCAACACCAGAAAGTACTTGCGTTAATGCTTGGTGTTCAGCCTCAGATAAGTCGCCATCTACTTCATAACTTACGCTAAATTCGTCAGTGGTTTCGCCAGTTTCTTCATCGTAACCTTGCGCAGAATGAAAAGTGATATTGATAACATCACCTTCTTTGGTTTTTACCGAAAGCTCAAACCCATAGTTATCATCGTCTTCAAATCGCTCGCGATTAAAGCTTTCCATGAAAGGATTAAGTGAGCGTTCAACACGCTGCTGACTAGACGCTAAAAACGTTTTTTGATTGAACCCAAGCTGCCCCAAGTTTGATAAAATATCGCTAGTGTTAGCATAAGCGCCCTGAATATTTTTTACCGAGCTGTTTAAACGCTCAATTAACTGATCACTACGTTCATTTTTTAATAGGCCCTCTTGCTGAGAACTTATCACCGTACGTAGTGCAACCTCTTCACTAGAGAGCTTATAATTTGAGCCACTGGGTGTGCTGGAAATCGTGAGTAACGAGGATAATTGCTGATTAAGTATTTGATCGACTTGTTGGTCACTAAACTGACTAAGCATTTCATCAGTGATTGTTGCCGAACTTGGCGCTAAGTGAGCACGCGATTGCAAACCTGTGGGCATACTGGTTTGGTTTGAATTATTGACCGATTGGGCAAGCAACGCATTTAAGTTAGCATAATTGCCTTGTAGTTTATTAACCATGATTATCCTTAATCTTCAGTACAATATAAATACGGTATCGGCCAACGAATTAAAAGCTTTAATTATTTTTTATTATTTAAAAATAAAGTATTTACGCAAAAAACATACTTTAAAAGTAATTAGCAGGTTTTGGCAAGCAGCGACTTTAATATGTCTGGTACAAACTTGCGCTGCGCGGTAATGGCATAGAAGTGCTCAAATGCATCGGGTAAACGCTGATATTCAACTAGTAGGCCTTGTTCTATTTCATCCTTTACTACAACTGATGGCAATACCGATAACGCACCACTATCACGGGCAAGTAATCGCAGCATAGCCATATCGTCAGCCTCTGCTTTTATTTTTGGCTGATACTGCCAACGAGCACACAAAGCATTAAATGAGTCTCTAATCGCGGAGGTTTTACTGGGTAGCACCCATTGTGCATCAGTGTAACCGGTAGGAAATTGACCGCGTGTTTTTTTATCCGCTGGACCCACTATGGCTAATGGCTGACGAGATACCAACTGGCTTTGCCACAGTTGATCGTAGTGCTCAAGTCCGATGGGTTTATTGGTTAAAACTAAATCCAGTTCGTGCTCTGCCAAACCATTTAACAGACCATCCATACGCCCTGCAGTAAGGGAAAAGCGTACTTCGTCGTTACTCATTAAAGGGTTAATAAATTCCTCGATAAAGTTACGAGAGAGCGTATTAAGCACCCCGATTGATAAATGCTGAGTTTGGGAAATCATCCCTTTATGAATAAAAGACGACAGTTCTTCGCCCTTAGTGAATATATCGTTAGCGTACATTTGCACCCGCTTTCCCATATCGGTTAATGCCAAGGTACGTCCTTTGCGTTCAAATAACTCAATATTAATGGTGTGCTCTAGCTGTTTAATTTGAGTGGAGAGCGCTGACTGCGATAAATGCAGCTCTTTAGCGGCTTGGGTTAAGTTACCAATTCGGGCAACAGACCAAAAATAATACAAGTGATGGTAGTTCAAACGGCTCATTATAGTTCTCTTTTATAGAACGTTTATATGCATTATATCTATTTTTATTTAGTTATCTAGTTTGTCATACTCCAATAACTAAATAAGGAGCACTGAATGAGCGAGTATATTATTTCGTTGTTATTACTAATGATGCCATTGAGCACATTTTTAGCGGCGTGGCTAATTGGCCGACAACCTTGTGCCTCAAATGGCAATGTACTGTTTAAAGTGATGCTATTTAATAGTGTTGCATTTATCAGTGCCGTTGCACTTTATCGTATTTATGCCTTTGATTTACTGAGTTTCTTATCGCTCTCAGTGACCCGCACTATTATGCTAGGACTAATCCTGTTCATAACGCTAATATTAATTCGGTTTTGCAAACACTATATGCAAGGTGAGCCACGTGTAAATTACTTTTGGCGCTGGCTGCTATTGACCGTAACCGCAGTGATGATTGTAGTTATGAGCAATCACTTAGCGCTATTTTGGCTAGGCTGGGTGGCAATTAGTTTGGCACTGCACAAGCTATTAATGTTTTATCCTGAGCGCCCTCGTGCGGTACTCGCCGCTCATAAAAAGTTTATTGTGGCACGCGTAGCCGAATCCTTATTACTCGTCGCATTTATTATTTTATCGGTTACTCACAACAGCCTATACATTAGCGATATCACTACTTTTTATCACACCACCACACTGCCGCTATCTTTGGCTGAACAACTCGCAGCCTTTTTAATCGCTTTTGCTGCTTTAATCAAATGTGCTCAGTTGCCTATACATGGCTGGCTAATCAAAGTGGTTGAGGTGCCAACACCCGTCAGTGCGTTATTGCATGCTGGGGTGATAAATTTAGGTGGCTTTTTATTAATTTTATTTGCGCCTTTGTTTATTCAAGCTGCGGCTGCACAGTGGTTAATTTTAATTATTGCTGGTTTAACTACGGTGATCAGCGCTTTGATAATGACTACCCGAATAAGCGTTAAAGTAAGGCTTGCTTGGTCTACCAGTGCGCAAATGGGATTAATGCTCATAGAATGTGCGCTGGGATTATTTGAACTGGCTCTGCTTCACCTTGTTACTCATTCAACCTATAAAGCCTTTGCATTTTTAAACTCAGGCAACGGTGTAAACGAAGATCTGATTCGCCGCCACATTCCAAAACAATCACCCACGTGCTTTGCTTGGTTAACGGGGGCATTGGTGTCGATTACCCTAGTTGGCGCTGCTTGGACCATTAGTGGCTATCAAGGCGCGGTCAGTGTGTGGCTACTTTTAGCATCGGCTTTAACTATTTTACTGGCCAACCAACATGGCGCTTCTAGCGTGCAAACTCACAGTAAAAAACTGCTAGTTGCACTATTAGTTGTTATTAGTTATGTGGTTGCTAAAAATATATTTACTTTAGCACTAGAGCTTGAGCAGTGGCGCGAAGCTGCATTTAGCCTCGCCGATAGCTGGGTAATAGCCCTTATTTTAACGTTAATGATTGCCAGCTACTTTTTACGCTACCAGTCTTGGCGACCACAGGTTAAATCACTTTCCACCCTATTATTTGCAGGCTTGTATTTAGATGAGTGGTTTACGCGATTAACCCTAAAAATATGGCCGATAAATTTACCTAATAATGGCCACACCGATTTAAAAAATCATGCAGCTGGAATCACCGTTGAGGAATCAAAATGAGCAATCAAACGCATTCAAATCACACGGCATTATCGTTAAGTGACACTGAAAACAACATACTTAATAAAGTATGCGGTTACATAGCACCAAACTGGCCTTTAGATCAGATGATTGCCGTTAACCCATTTTGGGAAATGCGCCACCTGCCTATTGAAGATGTAAGCGCACGCATTGATACCTTATGTAATGCCAATATGCTCATGCCTAAAGACTTTTATCAGCACAAGTACGACAACGGCATAATTACTGATAACCACTTAGCCGATGCAGCCAAGTTACTTAACAGTGACTTTACGCATGAGCAACTCATAAAAACCCTTCACATTGATGTTCCTTTAGTGGATTGGCACAACATTGCAGATTTACTCGACCAGCAGCGCAATAAACATAAAATGGCTTGGCATGATGAAATTACTCATCAGTTAAGTCAGTTTTGTGCTGCGCATTATCAACAACTCGGTCCTATGCTGCATCGTAATGATACTAAAGCCCCATCTGAATTATATCGCCATTGGCTTACTGTTATTCAAGCTGATAAAGGCATTAGCATTGTTATGGATGAACGGCATTTAAATGGCTATTTTAAGCAATTACCCACATCCGCTGATGAACTGATTGCACTAACACTCTCAACCCTTAATATAGATAACGACTCGTTAGAGTTATATGCTCATTCGCTGCTTTTAGATATTAATGGTTGGGCATCGTGGTTAGCGTATTTGCGATTCCAAGGCCAACTTTACGCTAAGCCAAAAGATGATATGAAACAGCTACTGGCCATGCGAATGGCATGGGACTTGGTTATTTGGCAGTATCTGGCAGATCATGATAGTGCTTCATTTAAACAACTACAAAGTCAGTGGCAGCAAGAAAAGTCACTCGTAATTGAGCGCCTGCATGCACACAAATTGGCACAAAAGCCATTATGGGTGTGGGCAAAAGCACTGGAGCTGAGCTATCAATACCCGCTTAATCATGCGCTGCAAAACGCCACTAAAACGCCAGTGAACAACGCTCAATTACAAGCAGTGTTTTGTATTGATGTACGCTCAGAGGTTATTCGCCGCGCGCTTGAATCGCAAAGTAAAAATATAGAAACCTTCGGCTTTGCCGGCTTTTTTGGCTTGCCACTAGAATATCAAGAAAATGGTAGTGCAATTACTCGTCCTCAACTACCCGGGCTACTCAAACCAGCCATACATGCCACACAAACACACAAAGACGCGGCGCTTGAAGCATCTCGTCAAAATAGTGCTACATGGCAAAGTTGGTCAAAATCAGCCCCCTCATCGTTTTCTATGGTTGAATCAGCAGGCTGGCTGTATGCATTTAAATTAATAAAAAATACCTTTTTATCTAAAGGTAAAGCTAAAAAGTGCGCAACCACCGACTGGCAATTAACACAAAATCAGCAACAACTGACCCTAAAAGACAAAACCGACTTAGCTCAAAAAGTGCTTAACACCTTAGGAATAAAAGAGTTTGCGCCGCATGTTATGTTGGTGGGGCACGCCAGCCATACAACCAATAACTTACACAGTGCTGGCCTAGAATGTGGAGCCTGTGGAGGGCAAAGTGGCGAAGTTAATGTACGCGTGCTGGCTAACTTACTAAACGATACTCAAGTGCGCCAAGCGCTTAAAGAGCGAGGGCTAACACTGGCACAGAGCACGCAATTTATTGCCGCTATTCATAACACAACCACGGATGTCATCACCGCTTACGATACCGAGCTTAATGACAATCTAAAAAAATGGCTAACCGTTGCCACGCAAACCGCTCAGCAAGAACGCTTAGTAAATATCGACCCACAGTTAGTTAATAAAACCGCGGATGAAATTAACCATGCTTATCATCAGCGTGCCCGCGATTGGTCGCAAGTACGCCCAGAATGGGGGCTTGCTAATAACGCCGCCTTTATTGTTGCACCACGGGCCTGGACTCGCAGTGTTAACTTACAAGGACGCTGTTTTTTACATGATTATGAATGGGAAAACGATAACGAATTTGCGGTATTAGAACTGATCATGACCGCCCCCATGATAGTAACCCATTGGATCAATAGTCAATATAATGCCTCGGTTACCGACAACCATAAATACGGCAGTGGTAATAAAATACTCCACAATGCAGTCGGCGGTAATATTGGATTATTTGAAGGTAATGGCGGTGACCTTCGTATTGGCTTAGCCATGCAGTCACTGCACAATGGGGAAAAATGGATGCACGAACCAATTCGCCTTAATGTATATATTGCTGCGCCGCAATCTGCAATCGCGGCAATTTATAACAAACATGTCATGGTGAAGGAGCTGATTGATAACCATTGGCTCACTCTCATTCGCTGGGGCGATGATAATACTCTCGAGCAGTTCGAAAATGGATATTTCTCAACTATTTCAGCCTCTAATGAGCCAATATAAGCTATGCCAAAGATAGTCATTGCCACGAAACATAAAAAGGCACCTTTAGTAGCTCCCGCTCTGGAGCCACTTGGTTTTGAGGTATTCACTACTGATTTATTTGATACCGATACACTTGGGATGTTTAGTCACGAAGTACAACGTCATGGCAGTGCCAACACAGCGGCACTGACAAAAGCTCAGCGCGCATGTGAACTCACAGGCGAGCAATTTGGGCTTGGCAGTGAAGGCAGTTTTGGGGGTGGGCCATATCCGGGTTTAATGAACTGGGACGAAGAAGTTATTTGTTTTTACGATAAACACAATAACAATACTATTTATGGATACGCTGGTGGACCATTTTCGCCCAGCAGTTTAACTATAAACAGTGAAACTAGTACTGAATCAATCACTACTGCATGTCAGCGCTATGAAAACCAGCATTGGATACTTGACGACACCCAAACGCTTCATAAAGGGCTTAGCATAGAAGCGCTTATTGCTTTGTATACAGAAAAAACGCCAAGCACAGGTACAATCACGCCTGATCTGAGGGCCATGTATAGCCCGCAACGCCAAGTAATTATTAGCCGAGCTGCAGAAGATCTTGCAAGGCGACTATCATCAACATGCCCACAGTGCCAAAACCCTAACTTTGTTGCTAAACAAGTTACAAAAGGCTTGCCCTGTGAGCTATGTAATATGCCAACAGAACAAATGAAATCAACTACTTCAGTGTGTGATAGTTGCGGCTTTAGCCACATTGAAACGAATAAAAAACGCGTTGCTGATGCAACATATTGCCAGTTTTGTAATCCTTAAGAGTTATTATGACATCATTACAACCCACTCAATTATTGAATACTGAAGAGCGTATTAACCAAGCCGTGGCACTATTAAAAGCGGGCGAATGCGTTGCCTTACCCACAGAAACTGTGTACGGCCTTGCTGCCGATGCGAGCAATAGTGATGCTGTAGCAAAAATATTTGCCGCGAAAGGACGCCCGACAAACCACCCGTTAATTGTGCATATTCCTGAACTATCACATGTGCACCACTGGGCAAAAAATGTAAATAAGGCAGCGATTACACTTGCTGAAGCCTTTTGGCCAGGGCCGCTCACACTTATTTTAAATGCAAAAGATAATTTAAATAGCCCTGTAACAGGTGGCTTGAATAGCATTGGTTTACGCGTACCAGCACATCCGCAATTTTTAGCCGTTTTAAAACAATTAAATACTGGTCTTGCAGCTCCCTCGGCTAATCGATACAAGCAGTTGAGCCCAATCAACGCAGCTCATGTTATGCGCGATTTGAATGGTCGAATTAGTGCGGTATTACAAGGAGGTGAATGTAATGTAGGTATTGAATCGACCATTGTCGATGCCAGCTCAGAGCAGTTACGCATATTACGCCCAGGACCAATTTCAGCATCTGATATTTTGCAAAAAACTGGACTGCATGTCAGCACGCCACATTCACATAACGAAGTGGTACCGGGTAATGTAAAAGCGCATTATCAGCCTCATGCACCAGCCATGTTGGCTAATACTGAAGATTTCGCTAAAATTTTGAGTGAAAACTCTCAGAGTAAAAGTCACTATTTAATCTATTCTACTCAATTGCAACAGCAGTTATTAGCGGGCGACATTCCATCAGAGCGTATTACTAAGCTCAGTAGTTGCCCTATTGAATACGCTAAAAATATGTATAAAGCACTGCATCTTATTGATGAGACGACCCCATTAACTATTTATATCGAAAAGCCGCCAATAAGCAGTGAGTGGGCTGCAGTGAATGATCGCCTTAGTCGCGCGGCTACTAGTTAGCTTGCAGGTATTCAATTACAGAGGTCGCGTTCACAGGTTTGTAAAAGTAATACCCCTGAAAACGTTTACAGCCAATATCCACTAACATATCAAATTGTGCTTGCTCTTCCACGCCCTCAGCTATAACACTTAAGTTATGGCTGTTGGCAATGGCAATAATACTTTGCACCATACTATTTGATTTAGAGTCCACCAAAATATCATCAACAAAGCTCTTATCTATTTTCAGTTCATCTATCGGTAAGCGTCTCAAAAGACTCAGTGATGAATAGCCTGTGCCAAAATCATCCATTGAAAAGCGTATTCCACGTGACTTTAAGCTCTTAATCGTATCAATCACATGTTCAAGATTATCCATAAAGAGGGATTCTGTTATTTCTAAAATGATACTTTGCGCAGTAACATTGTGCGTCTCTAAACTGTGTAATAATGTAGGAATAAATACACTACTTTGAAATTGCATTACTGAAATGTTTATTGCCAATTCAAGAGGGGTATCGCTGTGTTGCTGCATTTTTGCAAACTCACTAATAGAGCGCGCTAAAACAAAGTCACCGATTTTAAAAATTAAATCACTTTGCTCCGCAATAGCAATAAACTCAGCAGGTGAAACCATACCCAACTCGCTATCATGCCAACGAATTAGTGCTTCCATAGCATGAATTTTACCCTGCTCATTTACTTGGCACTGATACGCCATAGACAATGACTGCTCGTTTAACGCCATATTAAGCCGCTCTTCTACTTTTAAACGACGTAAGTAAGCTTGTTTAATATCAGCATGATAATGACACAGCCATTGACCTGTATCCTTTGCCCATTGATTCGCTAAATGCGCACTTCGTACGAGCTTGCTCTTTGTTATACCATGCTCTGGATAACAGGCTATGCCCACACTTATATTAAGTAATCGTTCACTATTGTTGGTTTCATATTGCTGGATTGCTGACTCTAAAATATGCTCGAATGCACGTCTGTTTTGCTCATCAAAAGTGTGAGGTGCAATAATACAAAATTCATTCCCACTATTTCTAAATACTAAATAGGGTGATAAAAATGTTGTTTTTAAAAAGCCAGCAAAGGTTTTTATCGCTTTATCGCCAAACTCCATGCCAAAGCGATTATTCATAGAACGCAAGTTGGTAATGTTAATGATTGCTAAGCTAAACGATGTTTCTTTTTTCTCTTCAAAGCTATCACGTAACGCTTTTCGATTTGGGAGTTTGGTCAAATCATCATGTCTTGAAAGATGGAATAGCTCATCAATACGCTTTTTTTCAGCACGTGCAATAAGCCTAAAACCAAAAAATAGCACCATACAAATAAACACATAAACTAGGACATACAAGCCAACTTTCCAATAATACAGATTTTTTATTGGTTGCATCGCCATTTGTGACAGAGTCCACAACTGATAACGGTTATCAAATTTTGCTGAGGTGATATACGGTTTGCCTTTTACCGTCGTTTCTATGCTAAACACTTCCTCGGAAGATTTAAGTGTTTGCTTTGTTTTACCTGTTTGCTCTATCAAAGCATTACCCGATAACCCCAATGCCTCTTTAGTCTGGGTTTTTATATAACTTGCTATATCTGCATCTCTAACCGAGCTGTATTGAATAAAGCCATCTATTTCTCTTGCTAGCATGATGTAATCATCACGATTACTTTGCAAAATATTTAAGTACTTAGTCCCTCTCGACACCGCCATACCTGCCGTCATAACCGCGATTACTGTGCCGCTCTTATCGCGTAATGCTTTTCTTATTGGGATCACCCACTCTTGTAAAGATTCATTAAAGTAAGTCTGTCCTAATACCATTTTGTCTGATACGAGGGTTTGCGCAAAGCTTTGGCGTGTATTTTTATTTTCTTTCAGGTTGATCATGGTTGAAGCGTTTAAGTTTGAGCTGTAATAAATAATCTCGCCTTGCGGATTAAACAGTCCAAAGCCTAATAACACGGGATTTTCGAGCAAAATATTATCAAGAAGTTTAATTGTCGACGTTTTTTCATATAAATTATTATTAGAGAGAATATCTCTACCAATTAAATCTAGCATCAGCTCTTTATTTCTAAGGGTGCTTTTAAGTGCTTGCGCAGAAAATTCCACACGATTTTGGGAGCTCGTGCGGTAATCTTTTTTGATGTTTTTCCACTCGTAAACCAAAAGCACGCTTAATAAAATTAAGCCACCCAACAGCAAAAAACAGAAGAGTTTCCATAAATTATTTTTTATTAGTGCCATCTAATTCTCACAACCCCGCCACAACCTGTTTGGTAGTGTGTTATGTATTTGGGCTCTTAAATGCACTTTATGGCTAGCTTGGTTTTTTTTCAAGCAATTTTATTGCAAAATTAAGAAAATACATACAAATAAACACCTTTAATTAACAATAAAAGCAACATTAATTAACAACCGGCAAGCTCGATAAAAGCATTATTGTTATTGCTAAGCTAAGGCCTCGTTGTATCCTTGCATTTAATAAACCATATTATTTAGCGACCATTGTAGTTTATTTATTAAATATAATATTGATTTAAAACAATAGCTTTAGTTGTAAAATGTAATTTAAATCAGCCCATATATGAAGTCGCTTTGTTTAGTCATAATTTTGCAATAATGATCGGTAATAATAGCTGTATTATTAATCAAAAATAGCATTTGAAGCCCCTCATGAGCGAATCTATAGTGCAACTTACTTTTGCACTTCCGTCATTTGAAGATCCTATGTCTGCGGCAATGAGCCACAGCATGGAATTTGAAACGCTATCGCAGGATGCTAACAGTCAGCATCAAATCACACTGCAATGCGTTTTACCTGAGGCTGCTCATGAAAGTGATATTATTTCACTCAGCGCAACTGAGCCAAATGCACGAGCGGCTCAATACTACACAGAAAAAACACTCAACCTATCTGATTTAGAACAAGGGCGAGTCAACCTGACTTTGAGTCAAATAGCACATAGTCATGATTTTGTGATGCAAATGATTTTGCATGGTAAGCACGGCACGTTAAAAAATAGTTTGCAGTTTGATATGCATATTAACCAATTTGGTAGTGGTTATACTGCACCTGCAACTTATATAGCGCCGCCTAAGCCGCATCGGGTACGTCAGTATTTCGCTAATATGGGAACAGCTTTGCTTTCGCTTTTTTAGTTATTGGCGCACACTTTTCCACTGGTTTTTTATTACTCAATCAGCAAAGCTCACTTTACCCATAGTGATATCTAAAATCCCTTGGTTGTTATTATTTAAGCTTTGACGTTGCCCTGCCAAACATTCATTTGCCAAAATAGCAAACAGCACGGCCTCTTTGGCATCAGGATTTACGCCTAAACTCTCGGTGTTTTTAAACGCCTTAATGTTTGGGCAGTGCATCAGTAATTGCTTCATTAATAATGGATTATGAATACCTCCACCACTGGCATACACTACACAGTCTTGAGTATGTTGAGCACAGTCATTTAATGCCTTAGCAATCGTAGTGGCAGAAAGGGCATTTAAAGTCGCTAAAACATCTTCGTGGTTTAGTCTTTGTGTCGTTGAATGCATTTGTGCCGCCCGTAAATAAGCTAAATTAAACACCTCAGGTCCGGTTGTTTTAGGCAGAGGTAATTTAAAAAACGCGTTATCTGTAAGCGCAGCAAGAAGCTTTGTATTCACTTTACCAGCTTTGGCAAGTTTAGCTCCCTCATCATAATGCAGCCCTTTAAAATAATGCTGTACATAAGCATCCATAATAGTATTGCTAGGGCCAATGTCAGAGCTAAAGACCGCTCCAGTATCGCCGTTTTTAGGTAAAAATGTTAAATTAGCAATGCCCCCCATGTTGAGTAAAATACGATTTTCATTTGGGCTGGCAAAAAATAAATAATCTCCATACACAGCTAATGGTGCGCCTTCACCACCAGCAGCAATATGCTTTTGCCTAAAGTCACCTATCGTGGTAATGCCTGTAGTAACCGCTATTTGATCGCTGTCGCCAATTTGTAGCGTGCCATTTTTAAAATCGTGGTGGTTATGTTGGGATTGCGGGCAGTGATAAATAGTTTGCCCGTGACTGGCTATTACATCAATATCGGCTGGATTTACTTGCCACAGTGCTAAACACTGATTAACCATAGCACCATGGAGCTTACCTACCCACGGATGTAACAAAGTCAGCACTTCTAAATCGCATTCGCGCTTAGCAAACACCTGTTTTATTTTAGTTTTATACTCGTCGTTGTACTCAACCGTGGTGAATTTTAATACCTCTATTTGGGTATGCAAACCCGCTCCGGTTATTTTACATAGCGCCACATCTAAACCATCTAAAGAGGTGCCACTCATTAGGCCAATAATTAAACGACTGGGCTTTTTAGCGCTATTATAAAGGGCGGCAATGTGTGGGTGCATAGTGACTCTGTGTAGGTACTTTTTATTATATTTTAAAAGAGTTTAAAGCAAAGTTATAGCTGTATACACTTTAATTTTAAAAAGATAGTTTCATTGTTTAAACGCCTAAAGCTTGCTAGGTTATTGGTTGATAATAATAAACTTATTTACCATATGATGATTTTACGTGAGTTCAAGCAACACGATACCTTTCAAATCGTAACCATTTTGAACAATCAACAAGTAGCTCGCTATTTGTCCTCTAAAATTCCATTTCCTTATAGGCAGGCAGATGCGAATTGGTGGATAAACGAGGGAGCAAAATGTGGCATCATTAAAGCCATTGAAGTTGATGGCCTGTGTGTTGGTTGTATTGGTATTACCCCTGGTGAATTTGAGTATAGCCGCAGTGGCGAAATTGGCTATTGGCTTAGTCAGCAATATTGGGGGCAAGGTATTATCACCCAAGCCATTGGGTTGATTATGAGGGTCTGTTGACCTTTCAAGGTTAAATTTGCAACAGTCTGTTTGGTATTTAGGCAAGGCAGAGCCTATGAGGTGTGGTTATTCCACATAAATAGGCGATAACGCAGCATTAATGCTAAACAGGCGCTGCCCTTCGGGTTCTGCCTAGGGGCTATTTACTCTTTGTTGCTCGGTTTTGACTTAGCCCACTAGGTTACAAACCTCGCGCCGCGATTAAACCGCCCCTAGTTTGAACAAATTGTAATCCGCAAAGGTCAACAGACCCTAAAGAAGTGTTTAAAAGTACTAATTTAAACCGTATTTATGCGGCTGTATTTGCTGGTAATGCGGGCTCAATAAAGGCGCTGCTTAAAAGTGGCTTTAATACCGAGGCTATTTTAAAACAAGCAATTTATAAAAATGGTCACTATTTTGATAGCCATATATTTAGCATGCTAAAAACAGAGTAATTATTCTAATTAAATGTTTGCAAAGGTTGAATTAACCCCCTCTCGCCCAAAGCTCGTGTATCAAGGTACAAATTTTATCTGCCTATCCGCGCATTATTGTTGAGCCGTGTATTGTTTTAAAGCTTAAACATTCGGTAATAGGTGGTTTTTTCACTTTATTTTGGAGATTTTTATGTCTACAACTAGCCGTCAATTTACTTTAGCCTCGCGCCCACATGGCGCCCCTACCAATGACAACTTTGAATTTAAAAGCAAAGAGCTTCCATCGTTAAAAGAGGGCGAAGTACTGTTGCGTACAATTTACTTATCATTAGACCCCTACATGCGTGGCCGTATGAGCGATGCTAAATCGTATGCCGACCCTGTCGAAATTGGTGATGTAATGGTTGGTGCAACGGTGTGCCAAGTAGAAACATCTAAAAACGATAAATTTAGCGAAGGCGAATGGGTATTAGCGTACACAGGTTGGCAAACTTACGCCATCTCAAATGGCGAAGGCTTAATGTCATTAGGTAAAGAACCAACAAACCCTTCATACGCATTGGGTATTATGGGTATGCCTGGCTTTACCGCCTACATGGGTTTACTCGATATTGGCGCCCCTAAAGCAGGTGAAACCGTGGTCGTTGCAGCAGCAACGGGACCTGTTGGTGCAACGGTTGGCCAAATTGCTAAAATTAAAGGCTGTAAAGTGGTTGGAGTTGCCGGTGGCAGCGAAAAATGTGCTCATGCCGTTGAAAAGCTAGGCTTTGATGCCTGTATTGATCACAAAGCCGATGACTTTGCCGAGCAATTAGAAAAAGCATGTGACCAAGGCATTGATGTTTATTATGAAAATGTGGGCGGAAAAGTGTTTGACGCCGTATTACCTTTGCTTAATACCTCAGCGCGCGTTCCTATCTGTGGTTTGGTATCGCAATATAATGCGACCAGTTTGCCTGAGGGCCCAGACCGAATGGGCATGTTAATGGGACAATTACTAACTAAGCGCATCAAAATGCAAGGCTTTATTATTTTTGATGATTATGGCCACCGCTATGACGAATTTGCACAAGACATGCAAAAATGGCTACAAGACGGAAAAATTCAATACCGCGAACATCTGGTAGAAGGCATTGAAAACACCATCAGTGCATTTAACGACATGATCAGTGGGAAGAACTTTGGTAAAACCGTAGTAAAGATTAACAGCCCACTATAATAACATTCAGGCTGTGTTGTAATTCAACACAGCTCAATAAGGAAGAAAATGATTAAACTACACCATTTAAATAAATCTCGCTCTAAACGTATTATTTGGTTACTAGAAGAGCTTGAGGTCGATTACGAAATTGTTGCTTACCAACGTAACACTGAGACTTTTTTAGCCCCTGATGAGCTTAAAAATGTGCATCCGCTGGGTAAATCGCCAGTTATAGAAGATGATGGCTTAGTGATTGCCGAGTCTGGCGCTATCACAGATTACCTGATCACTAAATATGGCAAAGGTAAATTAGCCCCAAAAGCAGGCACCCCTGATTACGTTGACTACCAGCAATGGCTACATTTTGCAGAAAGCTCAGCAATTTTACCGCTTTTACTCAAAATGTTTGTGCAAAAAGATGGTGCTAAAACCCAGTTTTTAGAGGGCTATGCTGATGCAGAAACCGCTAAAGTGATTAGCTATTTTAACAGCCGTCTTGAAGGCAAGCGTTATTTAGTGGGCGAGACCCTAACCGGTGCCGATTTTATGATGTCGTTTATTGTTGAAATCGTTAAAAATGCAGGCCAGTTAGAGCACTTTAAAAACCTGGTTAAATACGATGAGCAATTACAATCTCATGAAAAATTTCATACCGCTAACGAGTTAGAAGCCAAGTACGACTAACTTACCTTTCGCTTTGATTGTGGTTTCACAGTCAAAGCGATACCCGCTTTTCTATTCAGGCTTATCTAGGTAGATTTGTTTAAAATCATTAAAATGTGCTTCAAAAAGTGCAACTAAGTTTGGATCAAAATGATTACCTGCACCTTTAATTATTTCCGCTTTTGCGTCATCCATACTCCAAGGCTCTTTATAACAACGGCGACAACATAACGCATCAAACACATCAGCAATCGCAGTAATTCGTCCCTCTAAACTGATTTCTTGCTGTTTTTTTGCGTGCGGATAACCGGCTCCATCCCAACGCTCGTGATGATCAATCGCAATGTTTGCAGCCATATCAATAACAGGATTAGCTGTCCCTTTGAGAATTTCCCAGCCCTTAGTGGTATGCTGTTTCATAATTTCCCACTCGTCAGCATCTAATTTTGCCGGCTTGTTTAAAATGAGATCTGGTACACCTACCTTTCCTACATCATGTAATTGCGCAGCTAGGCTAATTTTATCGCAGTACGCTTGATTTTGATTATGCAGCTGCGCGAGTAATTTTGCATATAAGCCAACCCTAATTACGTGAGATCCCGTTTCCTTGGAGCGCGACTCCATGGCACCTCCCATCAGTGAAATAGCCAGCTGCTGGGTTTCTTCAATTGAATTAGCTAATAATAAACTTTCAAATGTGAGAACAACATTGCCCAAAAACAAGTCAACAAGCTGTTGCGCTTCTTTTTTAACCGGTTGCAATGATTGAAATGCGAGTATTGAATCTAGACCTTTTTGTGAATGATGAAAATAAACATAATGATCTTCTGCAATAAAATTCTGCTTGGTTTGTTTCGCCCTTAAAAAGTACTCTTGATGCTTTTTCGGAATACTATCAATACCACTTCCCGTGAACAGATGTATACCTGAGACTTCCCCTTCAATCATTTGCAACTTTTCATCTAACTGACAAATACCAAATACTTTAGGCGCATCAATATATAAATTGGCCGAGCTCATATTCAGTACAAGTTTTAACTCTTCCATGACAACAGAGGTAAACTCTACCAAGTCACCAATTTGGGTAATGGTAGAAATAGCTTTTATTAGTCTTTTTAAATTATAGCAGTGAGTTTGTAGCATACAAATATCGCGGTAGGCTCGTAAAGAGGTATAAAAAATCAATTCAAGATCTTGGCTTTGCAGTTGGCTCTTCGCTTTATAGCCATCAATATCATAATCGCGAATAACACTGCGCTCAGGCGCAACCCCAGGCTGACCTGTTCGCAAAATAATTCGACTATAACCATTTTGTAAGTCTTGGCGAATAAATCGCGCAAGATCTAATCCTGCATGTTCTGTTTCCATTACGACATCTAGTAAAATTAATGCGTAACGTTCTGAGCTTTGTAGTTTCTCTTTCGCCTCAGATGCACTGTAAACACTGTGTAGTTCAACAGGGCGTTGCTCAAATTCAAAGCGCTTCATTGCAAGTTGAGTTACCTGATGCACAGAGTCATCGTCATCAACAATTAAGATTTTCCATGGCTTAGCATTGCTGTTGGCAACCGCTTTATCTGACACTACATCATCTTGTAACCACTCCATAAACACACCCTGCTATTAATTAATTCGGTGGCGTTACCGGAAATTGAATGAAAAAATAAACGCCTGTGGATTCTTTTTGCTTTACTGCAATTTGCCCTTTCAGGCGGTGAACTACGAGGTTATAAACAATATTCATCCCCAAGCCACTGCCGCCACCCGCTCTATTTGTAGTGTAAAACGGGTCAAACACTTTTTTCTGAACTTCATCTGTCATGCCTTGACCACTGTCTTGATAATGAATACAGACAGAGTCTAAGTACTCAATATGAACACTTATCTGCCCTTTTTTTCTACCATTTTGAAAACCGTGAATAATTGAATTCATTACTAAATTAGTGAAAATTTGCGCTAAGGCACCGGGATCAGAATACACTTCTGGCTCAGGCTCCGTTGCACTAATGGTAATATCAACCGGTGTTGCTTTAAGGGTATGATAGAGGCTTTTTAGCACCTCATTAAAATAACTACTTACATACAAATTACGTAATTCTTCGGTTGTTTGATCAACCGCTACACGTTTAAAACTGCTTATTAAATCAGCGGCACGTTGCATGTTTTTTAGCAAAATGTCACAGCTTAAATCAACTTCACTAATAAACTCACTAAACTGCGTTTTACTTAAGGTGCCAGAAGCCACTTTGTTTTTAGTTTCGATTAACATTTCTCGCAAATGAGATGTCGCTGTCACACAAACACCTAACGGTGTATTCACCTCATGTGCCACACCACTGACTAAACTTCCAAGTGAAGACATTTTCTCTGCTTCAACAAGTTCCTGCTGAGTGCGACGAAGCTCTATGGTTTGCTCAAGTAGAGCCTGCTCTGCCTCATGGCGTTTACTCGACATTAAATTAATAGAATCACTTAAACTGTCATAAGGGCTGCGCTTAGAAACTGTTTGAGAAAAATCCCCAGCTGCAATCGCAGAGCAAACCTGATCAATATCTTTACTGGCTTTAATTAAACGCTCAAAGCTTCTAAACATGGTGCCAAGCTCATCCTTTTGAGTCATATACTTTTGAACATGAATAGATAAATCTCCATTAGCTAGCTGTTCAACAGATTTAATCGCAATATTAATACGCTTGGTTGTTCGGTTAATAAAATACCAAAAGAGTAAAAACACCAGTAATACACTTGCAAAAGCCGCTGCCAATAATGGGCTAAATTGCGCTTGAATAGGCCCAATAATATCGGTTTCAGAGCGACGCACTATCACTGTCCAATGCCCAGTGGCAACCTTGGCTTTATCAAAATAGAATATTCCAGAATCAAAAGGATCGTTAGCAGATAATATTTCTCTTGCTTGCCCCTGTGATTTTAGCTGTTTGGCTATACTTGCATAATCTGTGTCTAAAATGGCTTTCGTTTTTAGTCCTGAATGATTTAATGTCGTGGCAATCACGTTGTCACGTTGGCTGAGTAACAAAACATCAATTTTTAGTTGCTGCTTTATGGTTTGTAAGAATTCCGTTATATCAGCAAGTGCTCTATCTACACTTGCCATACCGACAAATTCGCCATTAATAATAATTGGCGAACTTTGTTCAACCAGCATTCTTCCCTCGTAAACATAGGGCTCAGTGATCATCGTCTCGGTATTACCATCACGTAAAAACTGTTGACGTACTCCCTCATAATAAAGACTTGATTCCAT
Organism: Pseudoalteromonas sp. G5_S1_54_S4; assembly: GCF_054968565.1. Taxonomy (NCBI): domain Bacteria; kingdom Pseudomonadati; phylum Pseudomonadota; class Gammaproteobacteria; order Alteromonadales; family Pseudoalteromonadaceae; genus Pseudoalteromonas; species Pseudoalteromonas sp. G5_S1_54_S4. Next base: position 39,691 of record NZ_JBQKUL010000019.1, read on the forward strand.
ATCGACCAAGGGCTCAAGTAACAAACGTTCAGAGTCATTAAAATCACGATGCCAATAAGGTAAAAAACGGCCAGTTTGGTCTACATAAACGCCCTCTTTTAACGGTGGAGCATTAATATAGGCTTGATCTTGATTATCGGCATTAGGCTCATAACCAAACGAAGCCCCCACAAATGAAGGGGTCATTTTAAGCACTGCACGAACAAAATTAATACTTGCCTCTCTATCACCAAACAACCCATTTTGCTGTGCTAAGGCCATAATCTCTGTAGTGCGTATCGCTAATTGCGTTTCTTCATTTACCTTCGCGGCAATCGTATCTGCCGTCTGGCTTAAATTTAGTTTTGCTTGTATAACAGCCTGATTAAGGCTAGTTGAATACCAATAACTCAAGATACTGGCAATAATGAGCATGACGGGCAATGCCAAATACAGCAGCATCTTTCCTTGCAAAGAGTGTATGAGTGGTAGTCGCATAATTTTAGGCTTGAACAAGCAAGCCAACATCCTGAGGATCTGAAGTATTAAGCTTAAAAATTAGACTATAAAAACTTTCTAGGCAAATCAATTGTGTAGAAATTAATGCAGAAGCGGGGTATTAAAATACCCGCTATATAACGGACAAGGTTGTTAAATAGAGTATCGCTTGGAAACAAAAGCGTTATTTATATAATTTATCAGACTCGCTAAGTTGTAGAGCAGACTGTAAAGTTCTTATTGTTTAATCGACCAACCGATAACCCACAGCGGGTTCAGTTAATATGTATTTTGGACTAGCAGGGTTAGCTTCTAGTTTTTGTCTGAGCTGCGCTACATGTACCCGCACATATTCAGGACGGTCTATGTACTGCGCTCCCCAAATATGGCTTAAAATTGCATTATGAGTGAGTACTTTATCTTTATTTTGAAACAGCAATAATAATATTGCGTACTCTTTTTTAGTCAGTTTTATCTCATTCCCCGAGGTGGTTACTATGTGCTTTTGTGGATCTATTTTTATATTCCCACAGGTAAACGCCACACTCGGCTGACTTTGGGTGCGCAATAACACCCGAATTCTGGCGAGTAACTCATTCGCGCTAAACGGTTTGGTAATATAGTCATTTGCTCCATAGCTCCCGCTCAGTAATACACTCACCCGAAGCCATTTCAAATTCTCGACACGTTAATGGGCGATTTTCGTAAATAGTACACATGAGGGTATTTCTATCAAGTGCTTCGCACCAGCCATCGTCGCCGCGCTTCATGACCTCACTGCCCCATTTGTCGTAATCAATATATCGAAAAGGAACACCGGTATCAGTGACAATACGCACTTCTAATTGGCAGCAACACGCTTGGCAGTTAGCGCAAGTGACTGGTTGGGTATTGATATTTTCAACAGCAATGATTGAGTTTGGCATACAGACTTTTGATAAATGATATACAAGCTATAGGATACACGAGCGAGGCAAGGGTGACAGTAAAATAACGTCAGATATTAAACATCGTTATATTGTAATTAACTAATCACTAAAAAAGCGTGCTGATTAACCAGCACGCTTATTTAAGATTAAAAATTGAAAACCACTTTAACGTTATCCGATACAGCTGATGAAGAGACAAAGCCAATGGTGTCAGGGTTAGCTGCGACCATTTTGATTACTTCACTGTCATTTTCTAACTCTTTAGGTGGTGTGCCCTTTCCTGTGAAAATTAGTTTTGACCAATATGCTTTTAACTGAGAAGACGTTTTATTAAGTAATTTACTATTAAATTGCTCGGTTGCAGCACTACTTGGTTCTTGAGATATTGGAATGATCTTATTGCCATTGCTAAATGACTTTTCTTTTCCTGTATAAATTCGGCTGATAACAGACTCATCAAAGCTACTTTCATTTGAAGGATGCACGATAATAGCAAAATCTGCATAGGCGAAGTTCGTAAACAGGAATATTACACTTAATATTAATTTTTTCATTTTACTTCTCCTTAAAATACAACATCGACACCAAGCGTGATAGCTTTACTATCACCGGCCACAGCTAAATCAAACGAGTCATCTTTGACTCTATCGTATTGCACTTTAAATGCAGCTGACGGATGAAAGTCCCACCTCACACCAACAGCAAATGTATTATGCTGCTCTGTATCACCTTCACCTTCTTGTTCGAAGTCTGAAAACATGACATAAGGTGTAATAGAGTCAAAACGATAGCCCGCACTGATCATATAAGTGTCGAGATTACCATCTAAGTCTAAGCGGTTAAGCTCACTTAAAACGAAAAAATCACCAAAATCAAGATTTGCAGCTAAACCATAAAATTTACCATCTCTGCTATCTTTGCCGTCCCACAAAACCGGTTCACCCGCACGAAAACGCTTGTTGGTGTATTGCATGTGGGTCACTCTTAGTTCGAGCCAGTCACGATTTAGTAACAGTACGCCGCCTAACATATCTTCCCAAATTTCTCTTGTTGGCTCTTGAAAGAAGAAGTCTGATAATAGCTTGTTATCGTCATCGTCCTCTTTACCGGTATAAATATTCGCAGACACTCCCCAGTCACCTATAGAACCTGAGTAGAGTAAATTAACGCCCTCGTAGTTAAATACTTGCCATGTATAGTTATCTGCAGGGGCTCGCATCCATACATATGCATAACCTACATCGAAAAAGTCTGAGTAGTAAAATAGTGGTAAACGCTTCTTACCTGCTTGAATAGTCCAATTATCATTAATATCGTAAGAAATATAAGCCCATTCAAAATTTGCCTCAAAGTCGTTGACTCCTCTGGCAACTAGCTGACCTGTTACAGAAAGACCTTCACCCAAATCGCCTGATACCTGTAATCCAATCAAAGACTCTGGCGAAAAGGATAAATCTTCAGTGTATGCACTAACATTTGGATAGTCCGCAAGAAATGTTGGTTCAACGCCATATTGCGGGACACCTGTACCGCTCAGTACCTTACCTGCATTAATACTTGCAAAACCCGAAATATTAATTTCAGCATAACTACTTGCAGATATAAATGCTCCAATAGTATAATTTTTTGCAGTTTCATTGATCACCTCATTATTATAATGGCTGTCATAGCCAACTTGAGTATAGTAAAGCAAGAAAAAGAAACAAAAAATTAACACTCTTTTATTTTTATACTGATTTCTAATATTATTTAGCCATCGACCTTGATAGCAATGTCCCTTTAATTTCGCTGTAGCGCTGTTGCTCGCACAGTGCAAAACCACTTAGTTGACGTACTTTATTACGCGCAAACAGTGGCACGCTCATTCCCGCTAAAAACCGGCATTGGGTTTCAATACCTACATTGTGTACACCTTTAGTTGCCATGTGCGCTAAAAACTCATCGACCTTTTGATAAATAAGCGCTGTATCAATCGTTGCAGGGGGAATTGAATATTCAAGCTTAACTGAATGCCCACGACACACCGAGCAATGTCCACACTGCTGTGGCGCATTCGCATCATCAAAGTAACGGGCTAAGTTATAGCTTAAGCAAGATTGCAGCTCAAAAAAGCGCACTAAAGCAGCAATCCGTTTTATTTCCGCTTGCTCTTTATCGGTAAAATAATCGTGTAACTGCTGGGCAAGTGCAGGATTATTAATCACCTCGCTATGCACTTTGTACACGTGAGTAATACGTTTGGTTTCAAGGGTTATAAGGTTTTTTTCAGCCAAATAGTCAAGCGCGGCTACCACACGTTTACGGTCAACCTGCGCGGCTTGCGTTAGGGAGTCAAAATTAAGTGTGCCCCATATTTTTTTAAAGTCGGTATGACTAAATATTTGTGTTAAAAAAGCTTGGCGCTGCTCATCAAACTGGCTAAGTAACTCATTTTTATCAACCAAAAATTTATACTTAAAATCGGCATAATAAGCATACTGCGGGGTTATTGCGCCTTGCATTTCAAGCTGTACCAGCAAGGTTTTAAGGGCAAGTTGGCGAATATTACTCTCGCTTGAAAGGCTATATTCTTGCATTTCCCATTGCTGTTGAGCTTGGCGAATATCGTTAATAACATATTCAATACCGCTGAGCTCTGGAGTATCGCCGTAAATAAAGTTTTCTACTGTATTTAAGCCATCTAAATTAGCCAGGGTATAACAATTTGATGGGTTGCCGTCACGCCCTGCGCGGCCAATTTCTTGGCTGTAGTTTTCTATTGATTTAGGTAAATCGTAGTGAATTACAAAGCGTATGTCTGATTTATCAACCCCCATACCAAAGGCAATGGTAGCAACCACTACATTTATTTTGCCTGCCATAAAATCGTCTTGAATTTGCCCGCGTAGGGTGTCTTCAAGCCCTGCATGATACGCCACCGCGTGCAGGCCCTGCACGCTTAACATATTGGCCACTTGCTCAGCACTTTGCTGCAGCGTGACATACACAATACCGGGGCCGGTTTGCGCACGGACAATTTTAGTAAGCTCATTGTTTTTATCCGCCGTTTTAACACTCAGCACATTTAAATCTAAATTAGCGCGATAAAACCCCGTTTGCACAATACATTGTGGCTCAATAGCAAAGCGCTCAGCCATATCGCGTTTTACTTTTTTAGTGGCGGTAGCGGTTAATAGTAGCACCAACGGAATATTTAGCTCTTCACGGTAACGAGGTAGTTTTAAGTAATCGGGTCTAAAGTTATGCCCCCATTCAGATATACAATGCGCTTCGTCAACAACCAACATAGAAAGCGCCACTTGGCTTATAAACTCCCTAAAGCGTTCGTTTTTAAAGCGCTCAACCGACACCATTAACACTTTAACTTTACCACTTCGTACGTCGTTCATTACAGTGCTACTTTGCATTTGGTCTTGGCTTGAGTCGAGGCTGGCGGCATAGATGCCTTTGCTATTTAAAAAGCTAATTTGATCTTTCATCAAGGCCAATAACGGCGATACCACCAGCGTTAAATGCGGTAAATGTAACGCGGTGAGTTGATAGCACAACGACTTACCCGATCCTGTAGGAAATATTGCCAGTGATGATTGGCCATTTAGCAGCTGCTCTATGGTTTGTTGTTGCCCTGCTCTAAACTGATTAAAACCAAAATGTTGCTCAAGAGACTGAACTAGCGAGGTACTCATAAAAGCGTCCTTTTTATGTCGGTGCCCATAAATGCTGTAAATGCGCAGTAGATGAAATATTTGCATATCAGTATACATCAAATGACGTGATTTATTGCTGACATATCCTTTAATTAGGCGCACACTATAGCCCCATAAAAACGTGCTTTGCCAAAATAATTTTTTGATACCCAAGTCATTTTAAAAATCAACGTACAGAAATTGCTTCGGTATATTATTTTTAAGGGCATAGTCATGGATATAACCATACCAAAAATCGTCATCATCGGCGGTGGCGCTGGTGGGCTGGAGCTAGCAACTCAATTAGGGCACAAACTAGGAAAGAAACAACACGCAAATATATTACTCATCGATAAAAATCGCACTCATATATGGAAACCGTTATTGCACGAGGTTGCAACTGGCTCTATTGATGCCGATTTAGATGGGGTTGTTTACTCCGCGCATGCTGCCAAACACCACTATAACTTTCAACTTGGTACCTTTTGCAACCTCGATAACAACAATAAAACCATTACCTTAAGCCCTCTATATGACGAGTTAGGGCATCAAATTTTACCTAAACGCACCGTTCACTATGATCATTTAGTTATTGCTATTGGCAGTGTGAGTAACGACTTTAATACGCCAGGCATTAAAGAGCATTGTTTTTACCTAGATTCAAATCAACAAGCAGAGCGCTTTCAACACGCGCTGCTGGATAACTTTACTCGCCTTCATCAAGACGATGACCCATTACACTCATTAAACATCGCCATTGTTGGCGGTGGAGCAACTGGGGTTGAGCTCTCGGCTGAGCTGTATCATGTTTCTGATTTACTAAAAATATACGGTTTAACCAATATGTCGGCTAAGCGTTTACATATTCATCTGATTGAAGCGGGCCCCAGGATTCTTCCGGCGCTGTCTGAGCGAATTGCCAGTTCAGCCAAGCGTGAGTTATTAAGATTAGGCGTCACCGTTCGGGAAAATACCCAAGTTAAACAAGCAACCGAACATGGCTTTATCACCAATGATGATGAGCAAATAAACGCGGATATTATGGTATGGGCGGCGGGCGTAAAAGCACCTGACTTTATTAAAGAGCTGGGTATTTTTGAGCTGACTCGTAATAACCAAATAAAAGTAAACGAGTACTTACAAAGTCATCTTGACCCACAAATATATGTGCTCGGTGATTGCTGCGCGTTTACGCAAGATGATGGTACGCAAGTGCCGCCACGCGCACAATCGGCACATCAAATGGCACAATGCGTTGAAAAAAACTTAATCGCCACATTACGTGAGCAGCCCCTTAAAAAATTCGAGTATAACGACCATGGCTCACTGGTTAATTTATCGCGCTACAGCACAGTAGGCAGCTTAATGGGTAACCTAACCAGTAATAGCTTTTTTATTGAAGGTAAAATTGCCCGCTTTATGTATATTTCATTATATAGAATGCATCAGCGCGCTATTCATGGCAGTGCCAAAACCTTTGCTTTGTGGATCAGCGAAAAAGTGCTGCGTGTTGTGCGTCCTAAAATGAAGCTGCACTAGCCAAAATTAAAGACAGTGGTAATTTAAGTTACCACTGTCTTTAATTTTTAATATTAGCTATATAAAGTACACAAAAATTTTAAGGAAACAGGCTATGTCGGATAAAACGCTTATTTTTAATTTTGACGGTACCGGCAGTGAACCCCGAGACGCAGATCAGTTTAGTACAGAGCATTTTAAAGAAGACGCCAGTATTTCTAATATTTTAAAACTACACTTATTGCTCGGTGGTAAACTTGATGATTCTCCCACCACCCCATTTTCCAAACAGTTAAGTTTTTATTACCAAGGCATAGGCACTAAAGGCAGTCGTTTAAAACGAATTTTAAATCAAGCACTCGCCCCACGTTCAGACGATGTAGCCAGCATTTTAAATCAAGCTATTAATGATTTTAAACAGCATTATCAAAGCGGCGATACCCTCCTACTTACCGGCTTTAGCAGAGGCGCTGCATTAGCGCGGCGATTTGCAAAGTGCTTAGAGCCACTCATACATGAAAAGGTGTATTTATGTGTGTTTGATACAGTGGCCTCAATTGGCATGTCAAAAGTGAGTAAAGCCACTTGGGGTGCAGAGCATGTTATTTTTGAAAATCACACCATTGCCAGTAATGTCTCTGAGGCGCTGCACTGTGTAGCGCTTGATGAAAAACGTCGCGCGTTTGAACCGACGTTAATGAACCAGCAAGCTAACATTACCGAGCTGTGGTTTGCAGGAGCCCATTCTGATGTGGGAGGCGGCTACTATCGCGATGGACTTGCCGATATTTGCTTGCGTTATGCACTTGAGTGGCTCATTGCTCAGCCACTGTCAGTTTCATTGCTAACCAGTCATGACATCGATTACGAAAACCTTTTACCTGAGAGTAACTTGGTTGCCCAAGACGATGTGACTGTTATTCCCGATCCACTGGCGTTAAGTCATCAGCAAAATTACTTTTGGCTAAACCCATTTTTTAAACTTGTTGATAGGCAGTGCTGTGTATTAATTGACGATGAAATCAGCCACGTCGCCCCATTAATACATCACAGTGTTGCACAGCGAATTAATAAACTAACCAGCTATCGTCCTGAATCATTAAAAAAATTACATTATAAAATGATTTACAGCGACGACAGCACGTTAAACTTTATGGGACTGAGTGCCCATATAATGCTAGCCAACCAAAATATGAGTTTACTTAGCATAAACCAAAGCCAAGATGTGATGGTATATGCCAGTGAAGCCTACAACGCCACCGGCTTAATGCTTGCCCAAGGTGCGACCTACCGTTTTACACCTTATCCTAATCAATATTGGTATGACGATGGTATAAAGTGCTCTCCTTCTGGGTGGCATCGCGATAACGTGCAACTCGGCGTTAAAGAAATCCCCATGGCATTGCTTGAGCCATTTAGACGTTTAGCTACAGCGCAGTGGTTTAGTTTAATCGGTACGATTGGTCAAAGCGATGAACATGCCTTTGAAATTGCCGAAGGCGTTGAAATAACCATTAAAAAATCGGGAGAGTTTTGCCCATTTGCTAATGATTTAAGTCGTTTTTATGGTGCAAATGCCGGTAGGATAAAACTTAAAGTAACGCGATTAAGCTGATAAATAGCCCAAATAATCAGTGCACTTTATACTGCAAAGTGCACTGAGCTAGGGATAGCTGGTGGAGGTTATTGCTTTTTCATTTTATGGCCTTTCACGGCATAAAATAATATGAATAGATAACAAGGTAACAACACCGAGTAGCCTGTTTGTAACGAGGTAAAGCCACTCAGTAGCCCCCATAAAACGGGACCAAATGCACCTCCGGCAATCCCCATAATTAAAAGCGCAGAACCAGTACTAGTAAGTTTACCCAATCCTGATAATGCTAGTGGGAACACCGCAGGCCAAACAATCGCGTTTGCTAAGCCTAAAAAGGCAATCAGCAGTAAAACATCAGGCAAATTAGCGCCGCCTAAAGGCACCAATAACGCATTGGCAATAACAAACGACTGTGCATCGAGCAGTAAAATACATAATGTAATAACAATCCCTAATACAGCCGATGCGGTTAAAGCGCTCTGCTGAGAAATAAATTTAGGGATAAGTAAAATACCTAAAATATAACCAAACACCATAAACATCATAGTGTATGAGGTCATTACCCCATATTTTTCGACTCCCAGCGATAGTGCAAAAGTACCGATGGTATCGCCTGCAATAACCTCAACCGCCACGTACAAAAATATCGCAATAGCGCCTAACACTAAGTTTGGATGAGAGAGTGTTTCACGAATTTCACCCTTATCGTTTATTGCTTCAACTTCATCATTAATAAGTTCAGGTAGCGGCGACTTTTTAACCGCAAAAGCTAATACACCAATAAATATGGCCATGCCTAAGTAAGGTAAAATAAGGCCGTTGGCCATATCATCAACTTGCTCTTGGCTAAGCTCTGTGCCTACCGTACCGGTAAAGTTGCTTAAAATTAAGGCGGTAAATACCATCGGAGAAATAACCCCTGCGCCTTTATTTAAAATACCCATAATACTAATACGCACAGCAGCCGACTCTTCTGGCCCTAAACGCACTACGTACGGGTTAACCGCAGTTTGTAATAGAGTTTGACCTGCGCCCATCACTAACTGGGCTAATAAAAACAGAGGAAAAAACTGTGACATAGCAGCAGGAATAAACAGTAAACCCGCTAACATCATACACCCCATGCCAAGCGCCATCCCGTTCTTATAGCCAACTTTTTTAATTAACACGGCCGAGGGAAGCGCAGTAAAGGTGACGGCAATATAAAAGGAAAATAAAATTAACGACCCTTGAAACGGAGTTAACTGTAAAATTTGACTTAAATACGGCATTAATGAGCCATTTAGCCAAGTAGCAAAGCCCAGTATAAAAAATAATACCGCAACAATGGCCATTGGAACCACGCTACTATTTTTGGACGTATCCATAACATTGGTTGTCATGTTATTTTCCTTTATTTATATTTATTATGTTGTTAACAAACCTGAGCGCCGCCAATCCACGTGCTAATGACTTGTTGTTGTGTGTTTAATTGTACAAAATCTGCTGGACTGCCCGGTATTAATCGCCCGTGTGTGGCGGGCAACTGTAAATACTGAGCAGGATATAAACTTGCCATATTAAGCGCTTGCGCTAATGGCTGCTTTAAATGGGTTACTGTATTTCTTACTGCGGTTGCCATATCAAGCGCAGATCCTGCCAGTTCACCCGTGGTAGAGGTGAGCTTACCATTATCTAAGGTGACGGTACGGTCAAAAAAAGCAAATTCGGTGTCATTCGTACCCACTGGTGGCATCGCATCAGTGACTAAAAAAACACGACCCATTGGCTTTGCTTTTAACGCAAGCTGACATGCAGCGTAATCAACATGATGCCCATCAACAATTAGGCCGCAATAGGTGTCATCGTTTAATAATGCACAGCCTACAACACCTGGCTCACGCCCCTGTAATGGCGACATAGCATTATATAAATGCGTAAATCCGGTTGCGCCAGCATCAACCGCGCGCTGAGCTTGAGCAAAGCTTGCATTGGTATGACCTAAACAAACGTGTATGCCTACCTCACGCATTTTAGCGATATCACTTGGCAGAACATTTTCAGGTGCAACTGTTACCACCACTTTACCTAAATCTTGGCGAGATAATACCTGCCATTCTTGTTCAGAAATAGGGCGAATATAATCAGCACTATGAGCGCCTTTTTTTGCAACAGATAAGTGCGGGCCTTCAAAGTGAATGCCAATAATACCGGGAGTCTGCAAAGCAATAGCATCAGCAATGACATCGGCTGCTTGGTGCATCACTTCAACCGTGTCAGTAATTAAAGTCGGCAACATGGCAGTTGTGCCATACTTGGCATGTGCCAGCAGCATTTGTTTAACCCCAGCAACACTGCTAGTACGATTAAACAATACACCACCGCCACCATTCACTTGCAAGTCAATAAAGCCTGGCGCAACTAACCCCGTTAGGTGCTCATCTGCCTGTTGCACGTTATCATCTATTGCCGTAATAATACCCGCATCAATGCTCAACACTTTGTCGTTAACAAATTGCTCGCCATCAAAAAACTCTGCTACATGAATACGTTTTACTGACATTTATAATGTCCTTGTTACTTTTTTAAGCCCCTTAGGCTCATCAGGGTTAAAACCACGGCTTAACGCTACTTTTGCCACATCAAGATAAAAACGCTGCAATACTAAAAATGGCGCTAATCGAGGGTGTACGTTAATACCGTTTTGATTAAGGCTAATCACGTGTGCACCGCGTTTTTTAACCTCAGCAATTTGCTGCTGATGTGACTCTTTAGTTTCATCATCAACCGAGCAATCTAAAATCACTAACCCTTGCTCAACTAAGGTTACCGGACCATGTAAAAATTCTGCACTACTGAATGACTCAGCATGAATAGCACACACTTCTTTAAGCTTAAGTGCCATTTCTTTTGAGATAGAAAACCCTAAACCACGGGCTAATACCACCATGTTCTTAATGTTTGCAAACTCACTAGGCTGTAACTGAGTTGGCGAGTCTATCATTGCATCAAGCGCGCTAGGCAGCTCTTTAAGCCCTTGTAATAATGACTCATTTTGCGTCCAATTAGCAACAATATGTACCAATGCCGATAACGTGGCTAAGTAACTTTTTGTTGCCGCCACCGAAATTTCATCACCGGCTTTAAGGGGGACAAAATCATCTACTATGTCTTGCAATGGTGACGCTTCATCGTTAACCAGTGCAATACAATAAGCGCCCGCCTCTTTCGCCATTTTTGCTTGAGCGAGAATATCTGGGCTGCGTCCTGATTGAGAAATTACAATCACCACAGCGCCTTCAAGCTTTAATGTTTTACTATATACACTCGCCACTGATGGCGCTGCTGAACTGACCGGTACACCGGCTTCAATTTCAATTAAGTACTTACCAAAAACGCCAGCATGATCTGATGAACCGCGACCAATCATCATCACCACCTTAGGGGCCATATCGCGAAGCTTATGACCAATTTTTTCCACTAAAGGTTGGTTGGCAATAATTTGCTTTTCAATAACATTTGGCGTTTGCGCCGCTTCTTTTTCCATTAGGGTGTTAAACATCATAACTCCTGGCTGCTGTAATTAACGTGCTGTTGTTTAGCGTAAAGTACAGACCCCATTTCTGGTGACGATAATGGGGCTGATAAAATAGCTTGAATGTCTGGATCTAACCATGTTGTCATCACGGCTGATAAGCCACCGATAAACGAAAGCCTTGGTGGGTTTTTATCTAATAATTGACGTGCAATATCGCTTAAGTACGCGCCACCTTCTTTTAAAATGGCAATCGCAATGGCATCGTTTGCTTGTGCTGATTGAAAAACACAACCTGCAAGTTGCGCAAAAAAGGCGGCGGGTTTATTCGCAATCACTTCAACTAGTTGCATTGCATCACGCACTTCTAAATACTTCATAATCAAATTAGTAAGCGCACCACTTGGGATTAACTTGTCTAGGCTTAACAACACCTGCTGACAAGCAGTAAAGCCTATCCATGCACCGCTGCCTTTATCACCGTGTGGGAAACCATGACCACCAATCATAAACGATTGAGCATTAACGTATGAAAATCCACACGAGCCAGTACCTGCAATCATCACTGCGCCATCACTACCTTGATGAGCGCCCATACAAGCAATGAGTAAATCAGTCGTTAAATGCATAGTTTTAAATGGGTGTTGCCACTGGGTCATTTGATTATGCAAACTTGGTAAGTTAACTCCCGCTAGGCCAACCCCTGCGATTAATGCAGATAAAGGCGTCTCTTTGAGTCCTGCATCTTGCAAGGCTAAACGCGCTGATTGCTCAATGGAATGCGTTGCTTGGCTAAATCCATGTAACGGGTTACCAGGGCCTGCCACACCGGTGCCTACTATTTCATTACAGCTATTGACGATAATTGCTTTACATTTAGTGCCACCGCCATCGATCCCCACAAAGAGTTGATTGTTATTAATATTGTTGGTGATCATTTTTGCCTCTTAATTTGTTCGACCGTTTTGCAAAACACTGAAAATAAAACCGGACTGTCATACTGTATGAATCTTATACTAGCACAAATGACAGCGTTGTCATTATTTTTATTTACAAATAAATAACTTCTTTCATCTTCAATAATTTAAAGGAAAACGCACCTTATCGGTGCGTTACTTTGAGCTTTCTGCTTACACGACTTGCTGATGGAGTCTTAGAGCGAATCCATACATCTTGTGTTACTTTGACGGGTTGTTTATAGGTTTGCCATTGGCCGCTTCCTTGTTTGTATTCAATTACCAAACCAGGGTAGGCAATATTGGCGTACAACATGCCGTTCTCAATTTTTGCGCCCGCATTTGCAAGACGATAATGCACATCAGCCATTTCTAGCTTAGGAAATTCTTTTAGTCCCATTGTGGCTGCAAAAGTCTGCCATTGCTGATCGCGCTGCTGTTTTAATGCTGAGCTAAAGCGATTTGTTTGTTGGCTATAAACAAAGCCATTGTGATCATACGGTACCGCCCAATCTGCCTTATGCCATGCTCTTTGTGCCAACGATAATAACCGTGGGAAGAGCTTATATTCGGCCATATTATTGGTGCGCGTATTTTCACTCCATAACTGCCCTTGAATACCAATAAAGCGTTTATCTTTTGCCAAAGGCGCTGATACTACCTTGCCTTGCTCATCATGCTTTAACGTGTCATCAGCTACATAAGGCTTATCTTCTCTATCGAGCCAAAATTCAGCATGAATAGGTAAATTATCTGGCATAAACTGAAATATTTTTTCGGTATTTATATGCCTTGAAGCCCAGTAATAGCCGTGCTCTTGTGGGTCTGCTTCATACGGAAAGTCAAAATACAGCACATCTGGCGACGAGAGTACCACTTGCCAATTTCTATTAGCAAATTCATGGGCACGTTGATGGCCGTTCCACATTAATAAATCCCAGCTATTACCTTGTACAACCTCTGGCATATTCTCTGGATTAGTATGCGATAAACCATCGCTCCATGCAGCGGTTTCAATATTCATATCAGCCAACATATTCGCAATACGTTCAATAAAATAGCTGCCCAGCTGACTCGCTTCAGTAATTTCTAACTTATTTTGTTTAATAAAATCAGCACAAGCTGGTGAGTCAACCCACGCTCCGGCGGTTTCATCGGCGCCTATGTGATAACGGGTTAACGGATGCTGTGCATCACTGTGTATGCCTTTTACCTGTTCCATTACTTCACGAATAAACGCATACGATGAGTCTAAACACACATTAATTGTATTGTCGTTATAGTGCTGTACCGACGAATACACGGTTGTATCAAGCGGATCATAGAGTAAAAACTGCTCGGCTTTTTGTTTATCGCCTTGTTTTATGTATTTATTATAACGCGCTTGCATGGCTTTAATTGCAGCGCGAGAATGCCCTGGCATATCAAGTGATGGAATCACTTGAATATGACGCGCACTCGCCGCTTTAAGTATTTCTTGATAATCAGCCACCGAATAATAGCCGTTTGCTGCACTAGAAGTATCAAGCCCTGCACCCAACTGTGGCATTAAACATTGTTGCTCGCTTTGATCAAAACAGCGCTTTGCACCTATATCTGTAAGTTCAGGAAGTGATGGGATTTCTATACGCCAACCTTCATCATCACCTAAATGTAAATGCAGCTTATTAAGTTTATAAGCCGCCATTTGATCAAGCAGCTTTAAAATAAAGCCTTTGTCGCGAAAGTTACGCGCAACATCCACCAACACACCTCTAAACTGATAATGCGGTGCATCAATTACTTCTCCCACTGGTAACATATTACTGTTAACCTGATACAAACTCGCTAAGCTTTGCAAAGCATAAAAAATGCCCGCTTCATCAGCGGCATTAATCACAATTTCATCAGCTTTAATCGCTAACTTATAGCTGCCTTCAAATTCATCATTTTTAGTTACTGTATTAAGTGTGACCTTAATAGCCGCTGCATCATCGCTTATATTAATACCTAGTAGTGCTAACCTTTGTGTTGCGGCAGATAAGTGTGTTTTATCTATTCCTGAGTAGTTAATATTAAGCCCTTGGCTTATATCTAGCGTTTGAATTTGGCTAAATTCGCTAAAACGTGGGGTCGGAATAATTTGTTGAGCAATCACATTGCTCACTTGATTTTGCGACGTTAAATAAGCAGAAAAGTCATATTTTTCATTGCGCTCAAACAAGCGTTCAGCGCTAAGCCACTGCGTTTTATCATTCGCGGTACGTTTAAACTGACGTTCATAATCGGTGTAAGGCATAACATGTGGCAACACCTCTAACCCTGTCTCTGGGTCAATTTTAGGTTTTGTGCTTTCAATCACTTTAGCGGTGTCATTATTATTAACAACTATATAATTAGGAATTGCGTCGCTTTGCGATAATGACCAAAAGTGCGCATAAAAAGTAATCGTTTTAGTCTCACCCGCTTTAAAGCCAGTAAACCCGTCTTTAAGCTCAATGACATGAATATCGCCATTAACGCGTTTAATAGTAAATTCATCGCTAACCGCGGTTTGAATAGGTGTAATTTGACTAAAGTAAATTTTCCATTGGTCAACGTTAATCGCCGAGTTGGCGGTTAAATGTAAATACGCTTTAAAACAGTGACCGTTTTCTATATCTGGATCGCACTGTGCTGATGGACGGTTATCAACCTGCTGATATTTTATTTGTAAGGTTTTAGCAAGTAACTCTACGGCGCTATCGTTTGCAGGGCTTAGCTGAACCGATACCGTATTTTGTTCATCAACATTGCCCTGACACGCACTCAAACCCAGTGCTAAGCAGCATGCTGTCAGTAATGATTTAATCTTCATTCGCTACTTTCCCTCTGTTGTTATTAACTTAGTCACTCAAGTATCTCTTTCAGGTACTTAAATTAATCCCGCTTTTAAATCAATCACTATTCACATCTAGCAATTGCCACCTTAGCGCACACAATCCGCTACCTTAGGGTTTAAATAATAATTAACAGCGCGCACCAATTTATGACAACGCTGTCATCAAGTTGTTAATGTATCCTTTTTTTTCTTTTATAGCTACACAGAAGGGCAAAAAAGATACAAAAAATTTACATGTATGTGCTTAATATTCTTTTAAACTATTGTATTTAAATTAAATTTAAATATTACTAAATTATTACCTAAAACTTTATCTACCATTCTCACAAGAAAGGCGTATAAATTAACTGTTAATATTCAATGATGTCTTTATAATTTAGCCGTCAAATAATAAAAACCGAGCACTGTTAACTGCTTTTGCTGTAGTTGTTAACCGATAAAGATAAATTAGTACCCAAAATGATATGTAAAGGTCTATTAAGCCTATGAGAACAACAATAAACGACGTGGCAAAAGATGCCGGGGTATCAATAAAAACGGTATCACGAGTAATAAATAACGAAACCTCGGTGCGTGACAACACCCGTGAGAAAGTCATGGCGTCGGTTAAAAAGTTGAACTTTCAGCCTAACCTTGCTGCAAGAAGTCTCGCAGGAACAAAAGCTTACAGCATTGCTTACATTTACGACAATCCAAATGCCTACTATATTATAGATATGCAAAACGGCATTTTAGATGCGTGTAAAAAGCAAGGGTTTGAACTACTTATCCACCCATGCGATGCCAAAGAAGCACATATTATTGACGAAATAACCAGCATGATAAAACGCACCCGAATTGCCGGTATTTTACTCACGCCGCCATTTTCAGAGATGCCACATTTTGTTGAAAAGCTGACACAGCTTGACCTAAAAGTTGTGCGTATTTTATCGGGGCACGACGCCCCCGATACATTAACGCCCTGTATTATGATTGACGATAACCTCGCCTCTAAATCAATTACCGAACACCTTATAAATAATGGCCACACGCGCATTGGCTTTTTAGCCGGTGGCAGCGAACATAACTCCACCAAAGAGCGCTTAGAGGGCTACAAAGCGGCTTTAAAACAATACGACATTACTATAGACCCTAGCTTAATTATTGATGGCGAATACTCATTTGAATCCGGGGTTGAAGGTGCTAAAACACTCATTAATCAACAAAACAGGCCAACCGCTATTGTCTCATGTAACGATGAAATAGCCGCCGGTGCGTTATTTGCAGCCAGATTAATGAACATTGATATACCCAGTGAACTTTCTATAACAGGGTTTGAGGATAGTCCATTCTCGCGTCAAACCTGGCCAAAGCTCACTACAGCGCATCAGCCAAATAATAAAATTGCTGAAGATGCAGCCAGCTTACTGATAGCTCAAATTCGTAATGGCAATGACCGCGATATTATTAAACTATACACACCAGAACTGGTTGTCAGAGATTCAACAGCCCCTCCTATAGCTTTATAATTAATTAGCTGGCACGCGCTGCAAGTCCCCCTTCAGCGCTTAAAGCATTAAAAGCGGCCTGATTTTTGAACGCATAGCCTGTACCACTGAGTTTATTAACAATAAAACGGCACATGTTGTAAATTTTACACTTAGGGTCTGTTGATCTTTCAAGGTTATATAACTCAGTTAACCCCTCTAATACCAATTCGCTTAATTAACTGAGCTATTTTGAGGGAGGAAAATCGTGTCGATAGCAAGGCAAAAAATTTCGTTATTGAGTTGTTCTAAATGAGACGTTTTTAACGCTGTTAGCGTCTAATCTGCCCCCTCAAAATGATTAAATATTATTGCAAATTGGCATAAATATACAGGAGTAAAATATGGCCAAGTCAGCCCAATTGTATAGAATGGCAACCGATGAACATATTTGCCCATTTGGTTTAAAATCTAAAGATTTACTTGAACGTCAAGGCTTTGAAGTAGACGATCATTTACTCACCTCAAGAGCCGATACCGATACCTTCAAACAAAAATACGATGTAAAAACAACACCACAAACATTTATAGATGATGAGCGTATCGGTGGTTATGATGAACTCAGAGAGTACTTTAATAAATCCCCTGCCGGTCAGCAAGGTACAACCTATACCCCTGTGATAGCGATTTTTGCGGTTACCTTGTTGCTCAGTTTAGCCTTTTCGTTGAGCGGTGCAGGATTAAGCATGTATACACTTGAGCTTTTCGTGGCATTAACAATGGCGGTACTAGCCATTCAAAAGCTACAAGATTTAACCAGTTTTTCAAATTCCTTTATCACTTACGACTTACTCGCCATGAAAGTGATTCCTTACGCTTATGTATATCCATTTTTAGAAGCCTTTGTTGGCGTGGCCATGATTGTAGCACTTCCAGTTTACTTGGTTGCACCTATCTCTTTGTTTATTGGTAGTGTCGGCGCAATATCCGTGATTAAAGCCGTGTATATAGACAAACGCGAACTTAAATGTGCCTGTGTTGGCGGCGATAGCAATGTACCACTTGGCTTTATTTCACTAACCGAAAACCTATTTATGATAGCAGCCGGTATCTGGATGCTAGTTAAATAATAAAAAGGCGCGATAGGTTTAAAACCTACCGCGCCCTTCAGGTTTTAATAGCGGGCTACGAGCTGCGGGAGGCGCTGCGCTGAAAGAATAGATTTAAGGGCTGATATGACTAGGTGCTAGACTGTTTGCACAAGCTCACTACTCGTCACTCGAAGCCCGTTGCCTGTTTACTTTCTTCTCATTCACTTTTCTTTGTGCAAACATGTTTTAAGTGATTTATTTACAAAGAGGTTATGAGACGCTGCGCTGAAAGAGAAGGCTAAAGGCGCTAGGTTGTGTTCGCTGCTCGTGACTCGTAGCCCGAAGCCCGCCTTATTTCAACAAACACTTAGCCAACTCGCAACAAAAGCCCTATTTGATCGGTGCTATTTAAGCCGCGATTAAATAGGACTCTTGTCCTGCATGTTTGTTACTGCGTTTAAACGAGCCTTTACCTTTTTTGGCTTTAACCACTTGCGGTTTAAATACTTTAGAGGTCACCAGTGCTGCCAATGCGTTGTGTTTTATCACGCCGCGCCCAGTGTCTACTGCGGATTTGTTACCCGCTTTTGTTTTGCTTTTTTTCGCCATTTATTTTTTCCTATTAATAAAATGAGTATAACGAGGGATACATACCCCACAGTGTTATTGATGGCGATTGTATGCTTAATTTTCAAGCATGCAATCATTTTTAATGCTGTTTTAAATATATTTTAGCCATAAAAAAAGCGCCTTTATAAACGGCGCCTTTGCTGGTTAATTTAGGGTCTGTTGACCTTTCAAGGTTAAATTTGCAGCAGTCTGTTTGGTATTTAGGCAAGGCAGCGCCTATGTAGTGTGGTTATTCCCCATAAATAGGCGATAACGCAGCATCAATGCCAAACAGGCGCTGCCCGAAGGGTTCTGCCTAGGGGCAATTTACTCTTTGTTGCTCGGTTTTTACTTAGCCCACTAGGTTACAAACCTCGCGCCGCGATTAAACCGCCCCTAGTTTGAACAAATTTTAATCCGCAAAGGCCAACAGACCCTAGTTTAAAATTAAAAGCTAAAGCTTACTTTTGCGTAGTAAGTGCGACCATCAAAGCCATAGGGTACGGCTCGTAACGGATATTTAAATGCCCCATTCGAAATAGCGTTTAATACTTCATCATCGCCTAATTCATCCGGTGTTTCATCAAATACATTGTCTGCACCTACCGATAGAGCAAACATATCGTTAATTTGATAACTTACATTTAAATCCACTAATACGGCTGATTCTACCGTACTGGTTGCTTTAAATGAGCCATCTGTTGCAAGTTCAATATGGTCATTACCAAAGTACTTCACATCGGTTTCGCCAAAGTAATTAAAGCGGATCATTGAGCTATACGCGTCACGCTCATAATCAAACGTTAACGTTGCACGTTCGCCCGGCTGCCCATCAGTTAAAAAGCTACTTTGGATATCATCAAGTGCTACATTTTCAGGAATACCCGGTGCTGCATTAACACTGTCAATTTTAGTTTCGTTTAAATTACCGGCAAACGTAGCAGAGAAATTACCGTCATATAAATCAGTGCGATAGGACGCAATAATGTCAACACCCTGCGTTGTCGAATTCACTGAGTTTGAAAAGTAATTCGCTTGTACTGCACCCGTTGCCTGTAGCGCGGCAACTGCATCAGGACTAAATGCCACATCATCAGCCGATAACAAGCTGCCTAATGTAATACGGTCTTCAATTTCTACACGGTAAAAATCCACCGTTAACGATAAATCACTGGTTACATCATAAACAAAGCCCGCACTGTAGTTCGTTGATGTTTCAAGCTTTAAGTTATTAACGCCTAATGCAGCTGGAAATGCAGAGCCTGTTGTTGCTGTAAAAGACTGGCTTAATGTGCCGTCAGAACCTAAGTTAGTGGTAAACGCAGTGTAACCGCTTTGCTGTAATGATGGCGCTCTAAAACCCGTTGATAACGCACCACGTACCGCAAAATCATCGTTAAATTCATAACGCGTGGCTACTTTACCAATTATGTCGTCACCCGCATTAGAGAAATCTTCGTAACGAAGTGCACCGCTAACATTCCACGCATCGGTAACCATGGTTTCTGCGTCAATATAAACGGCGTAGCTATCGCGATCACTTTTATTTGATGCTTCAGGGCGAAGGCCGTTGTAAGCTTGAAAACCACATTGTGCAAATTGATTCGGATCGTTCACTGATGGGTATGAAGTATCTGTGTTAGCAGTGCCACACGCGTATGAGGCTTCTTCACCGGGTACAATTTCATAGTTTTCTTTACGGTATTCAGCACCAATTGACACGTACACAGGCTCACTGCGGCCAATATCAACAATCCCGTTCACATCCGCGTTGAATGTTGTTTGGTCAAACCTAAAGCCACCCGAATACCCCTCAGTTGGTCCTGCATTTGCAGCAATATCGGCATCACTTGCACCTGGGTTATTAAATAAGTACTCAGCAGCATAAGAGGCATTTAATGTATTGCGTGAGGTAAAGTCGTATTGGTTTTCACCATATACCGCCGATACATCGTAATTCCAATCAGGGTTAATATCACCTCTAAAACCGATTGAAACAGAGATATCCTGTGCTTCATTGTCTATTTGCGGTAAAAATCCATCGCTATAGACTTGAATCACGTTTTTAGATGCTTCGTTAAAGTTACGATAAAAGCCGTTACCTAGTGCAGTACGCTCAGAATAACCACCAAATGAGTAAAGCTCGCCCTCACTCATTGGCAATGCCATATTGTAAAATACCGAAGTAAATTCACTCTCTGCATTACCTTGTCCCCAACGAACTTCGTCCGATAAAGTACCTGGTGCGACATTAAGTGAACCACCGGTATCTCGCTCGGCACGATTGGTTTTATCTGCATCGCGATACTCAAGCGATAAATTAATAAATCCACCTTCGTTGCCTAGTTCAAAGCCACGGTTTAAACCGGCTGAAATTGTTTCTCCATCGCCTTCTGCCGTTTCACCGTATTGCACATAACCTGTGGTTAAATCTGTTGAGTTATTAAGTGATAAATTGATAACCCCCGCAATCGCATCTGAGCCGTACTGCGCCGCCGCACCATCACGTAAAACCTCAACCCCTTTTAAGGCAATAAGCGGGATCGCATTCATATCAGTCCCCGCAGAGCCACCGCCCACGGTACTAGTTAAACCAAAAATAGATTGATTATGGCGGCGCTTACCGTTGACTAAAACCAGCGTTTGATCTGGCTGTAAACCGCGTAATGTTGCTGGGCGAAATAAATCGGAACCGTCAGAAACTTGTGTACGAGAAAAGTTAAACGATGGCGCTGTCGCTTGTAAGCTTTGCCCAAGCTCGGTAAAGCCGCCTTTGTTTAAATCATCCGCGTCAATTAAATCAATAGGTGATGACGACTCTGTTGCTGTTCGGTTAGAAACTCGCGACCCTAACACAGATATTTGTTCGATATTTTTTTCAGCTTTAGCAGGCGCTTCTTGTGCATTAACCATACTTGGTGCACTGAAAGCAAAAGCAACCGCTACAGCCAAAGTGTTTAAACGATATGTTGACATAATGATGACCCTGTTTTGTGTATTCTTATAATGTGTGTGGGGTATATTCCTGTACCCCATTGCCAACATCCTAGCAACATACACAAACAAAAAGAAACAAAAAATTTGATAAAATTAGCATAAGAATGCAAATAACTTTAAAAACAGGAAAATAACACCTATAAAAGCTCAAAATACAACCAAAGCAGCAATTTAATATCACAGCACCAAAAGTTAATACAATGTTAATATTGAGGTTTTATTCATAACTAGTGAAAATAACGGTTTTGTATATTTTTCACTCTGAAATGAGCAAAAAACACACTCCAAATGAGGTTTTATGCGGTTTTTATAAGACTAAAGTAGATACTAAAGGTAAGAAAGGGTACTCAGAAAAACTATACATAGGTAGTTATGTAGTACTGTCCATTTTTAAACAATATTTTATACAGGCCTATTTAAGAGGTATAACTATGCCAATCAAATTCACTAATTAGATGGCAAAGTAGAGGGTCTACACCTTTTGAGTCACAGTATGCGCGTAACTGCATGGGGGAGTGTTTATCAAAAAGAATTTGCCTAACAATAAATAACGTATGATTAAGCGGAATTAACTCATTATCATCAGTGGCGGCTAAATCATGGCAACTCATTAATAAGCTACACATTTTCGTGTCGTATCCCCATAACTTTAAAACATAGGCCGAAATAAAGTTAGAACTAGCATATTCTTCACTCACGGCTTTTTCATACTCAAAAGACGCTTCACTTTCCCCTTGAGACAGCAAAATAATTTTGCCAACAAAACTCAATAACGCCACTGAAAATAATAGTTCTTGATCATGTAAGTTAAAACCTGCCTGCTTAGCAAAACGCTTAACACAACTAGCATAATTGGCGGCTATAGCCAGCTGTTTTTCATGAACATCAGCAGGAATAGACGATTCAAAATTTTTGGCAACTAATAAAGAAGTGGTGATAGCCATTAATATCGTTGTTCCGAGCCTCGACACAGCTTCATCAATTGACGATGTTGGCCTTACAAACCCAAGATAAGATGAGTTTGCAAGTTGCAACAATTTAGCAGTTATTATTGGCTCTTGAGAAACAACATGGGCAATATCATGCAAATCAAATTCATCGCTTTGTACTAACTCTCTGAGTTCTTTCAAAATAAGAGGATAAACAGGAAAGCTGATCATAGCCCCTAACTGCCTGCGCACATTAAAAGCAAAGGGTAACGACTTTAACGCCGCCACATTGTTAAAAAGTGCGGTTATGTCTGCCTCATTAAACGGTTTAGCAAGATAAGCATGCACAACATTAGGTTGTCGCATCATGGTACTCAGTGTCATATCACCAGTAAGTAATGCTCTGACTGGGTAGGGGTTTTGTGAAGAGCATTGCTCTAAAACATCCAATCCATTCATTTGCGGCATTAAATAATCACTTAATACTAAATCTAAGTCTTGCTTAGTGTTTAGCAGCTGCCAAAATTCATCAATATCAGAGGTTGTCATTATATCAACCTCTGGATAGGCTCGATGAATAGTCCTTTGTAATACTTTTAATAAAAAAGCATCATCGTCTAATATGACGACCGCTATCGAACTCATTG
This sequence comes from Pseudoalteromonas sp. G5_S1_54_S4, assembly GCF_054968565.1. Lineage (NCBI taxonomy): Bacteria > Pseudomonadati > Pseudomonadota > Gammaproteobacteria > Alteromonadales > Pseudoalteromonadaceae > Pseudoalteromonas > Pseudoalteromonas sp. G5_S1_54_S4. The sequence goes on from NZ_JBQKUL010000019.1 coordinate 62,967, forward strand.
CGCACCTTGAGAATTAAAATGGTTTAAATAATTACAAAAATCATCCTGCTCTAAAGGCTCACTATAGTAATAGCCTTGTATGTAGTCACACCCTAACTTTTTAATTAATTCACATTGATAGGCTGTTTCTACTCCCTCAGCAACAACTTTAAGATTTAGATCATGTGACATACGTGTAATGTTACGAATCATACTTTGCATTGCTAAAGACGATTCAATATCAGTAATCAGCGCTTTATCCAATTTAACGCCATCTACTGGCAGCTTAGAAAGGTAGCCAAGTGATGAATAACCCACGCCAAAGTCATCAATCAATAGCCTAAACCCCAAAGCCCTTAGTCTTATTAATTGCTGTTCGCAGGTAGCAAAATCTTCTATTAAATAGGTTTCTGTTAGCTCAAAAACCAACTGTGATGGCTCTAAATTATTGCGACTTAAGCACTCGAGCATGTAATCAATCCAGTCGGGATCATCTTTTAACTGCCTCGCAGATATGTTAACAGCCAACACATTCACACCTATATTGTTATCCCCCCAATATTTTAGTGTTTTACAACTTTGAGAAATAACCCAGCGCCCTATTGATATAATTTGACCATCGCATTCAGCAATCGGGATAAAATGAGCAGGGGGAACCCAGCCATATTTACTTGGCTCATACCAGCGAATGAGCACCTCAGCACTAAGTACTAACCCTGTTTTAATATCAACTTTTGGTTGAAAACGTAATGACAGCTCATCTTTATTTACCGCAGTTAATAGTAAACGGCTTAATTCAAAGTTCTTTTTATAATCGGCTACCAGCTGAGGATCAAAGCGAGAACAAATACGCTGCTGATCACCTACTTGGTAATTCATCGTCAACTGCATTTGATTAACGAGCTCTTTTCCCTCTAAACTATCCTCAGGAAACAACCCATACACACCATAAAGCTGCACTTGGGCATCGATATATTTACTAGGGAGTGCTTTTTTCAGATCATGCATCGCCTTATTTAGAACGGTTAAAATTTCACTATCAGATTTAATTTCAGGAACAAATAATACAAACCGATCGGCGCTCTTATGAAGAACTTTGACCGCTTTTTCTGATACGCCTTTCAGCACCTCTAGAACCAATTTTATAAGGTGGTTGCCATCTTCGCCCCCTAGCAAATCATTAATTAATTGAAACTGCGCAATACCTATATAAACCAAGGCATAACATTCTTTATTCGCTTCACACAGGGCTAAATGATGATAAAAGTCAGACTCGTTAGTCACCACTGATGGTGTTCTGGTAAGTTGGAAAATATTACTCATGCTGCTTGCGTTAATTGATAACTTTAAAAGCTGGCAAAAATCGTCATGTAAATAACGCTCAATCATAACTTCTTCGCTTTTAGCTAGATCAAAGGCGCGTGCATAATTAATAAAAAGTGTACTGCTTTGCTTGTCAATAAAAGACTGGCTTACCGCTTTATTTTGAGCTGTATCTAAATTGGCGAGGTGTTTGTTTTCGTATAAATGAATATCAGGAATGATTTCAGCGGCCGGTGCATTAAAACGATTAATAATGCCGTCATTGTCTATTTCTATTAATGCCGACATACTACCCATTAATAACTGTTCTCTTACTCTTTTAGCTCGGCGCTGTTCATATTTTACTTGCGCCTCGCTAATGTTCTCAAGTAGCTCACTATCGACCCATGGCTTTTCTAAAAAACGAAATACCAATCCCTGATTTAATAACTCAACCACAGACTTAAAATCAGCATATCCACTTAGCACTAAGTTTACGCAATCGGGCCAATTAATTTTAACTTGGCGTAATAAATCAGCGCCGTTCATTTGTGGCATTCTAAAATCAGTAATGACTATCTCAATTTGATTAGCTGCTAAGATTTCAAGCGCCTCAAAACCAGTGGATGCTGTTATTACATCATAACCAGAACGAACAAGTACTCGCTTTAAAGATTTCAATACATTAAGTTCATCGTCTACTAATAAAATTCGCAAAGCCACTATTTACACCCCAAGAAGAGTTCTAATTTACTACGCTATTTTGAAAAAATGTTATTACTCATATAACAATAACTAAAAACCTAGTTAGGTTTATACTTTTTCTATTAATTATGCATTTCTTGATTTTAAATTATCATTAACATACGCTTTATGATATTGATTGTTTTTCACACGCCACCTAATAATAGTCTAAATTGAACTTCAAGCTATTTTTAATAGCTAAAAATATCTATCGCTGTGGCAATTTTTTACTTATAAGGGGCATCTATGTTCGCCATTGATACTTTTCACTCTCACGGCAGCGATATAGATAAATTTATCCAACCTGTAAGTCAGTTCACAAACAACAACCCAGATTTGCTGCTCGGCTTTGCTACAACCGATACTATTAAATACCTTTTTAATAACCAGCCAGGCTTTTTAAAAAACACTCACAATTGTTTAATCATCTCATCATGCCTTGGGTCATCAACCAACCAAACCTTATCATTAAATGAGCAAAGTATTAGTTTATTCTCGATTAAAGACTCAAATGGGCATTATGGTGTTGCAAGTTGTAATGCAACCGATAACCTAAGAGAAAATGCCGCTCAAACTGTACTTAAAGCCATTGCTAATGCAGGCCAAATTGGACTCGCGCCCAAAATGGTCTGGTGCTTTCAAGTTCCAGGTAATGAGGAGCTAGTTTTGCAGGGAATTCAAGATGCAATCGGCCAGCGTATACCTGTTTTTGGAGGAAGTTGCGCCGATAACGATATTTCAGCCAAGTGGTGTTTTAGCGATACTGAAAATGTATACCAACAAGGTTTTATTATTGCGGTGTTATACCCCAGTGTAGAAACATTCGGCTTTTATAGTTCAGGGTATGATAAAACAGACCAGCAGGGTACAGTGACAGACGTTGACGGGCGCATATTAAACACAATTGATAACCAGCCCGCCTTTGATGTTTATAATCAATGGCGAAAAAACATAGGATTAAACGCCTTAACTTCAGGAAATATTCTTGCACAATCAACGATGACACCACTGGCAAGAGCCCTTTCCTCCGATGATGATATTCCTAGGCTGTTGCTAAGCCACCCAGCGGTAGCAAAAAATGGCACGCTAGAATTATTTTCAAATTTAAGCGTTGGCGATACTATTTATCTTGCTTCGGGAAGCCCTGAACAATTAATAAAACGAGGCGATATGGTCGTTTCTGCACTAACCAAACTGGCAGACTTACATGCAATAAAAAATATAAAGGGCGCTATTATTATTTTTTGTGGCGGCTGTATGCTGTCAATTAAAGACGCCATGCAAGAAGTAAAAGAGTCTATTGCAGCACAATTACCCAACACCCCATTTATTATGGGCTTTACCTTTGGAGAACTTGGTACATTTAGTGACTCAACAAGTAAACATGGTAATTTAATGATTTCATGCGAAATCTTTGGTGATTCTGTATGACTACCAACGAAATATTATTAGAAAAACTACATTTATTACAGGTTCATAATTTAGCACTTGAGGAAAACCGTGCTTTTAATAGCCTGATTCTAAACGGCTTAGATGCCATTTTAAAGAACGACAGAACTGAAACCTTACTCACTGAGTTTTTTGATATTTTGCAGCAAGCCATTGCTTTTTCTGCGGCTATTTTAATTAAAATAAACCCCAGCAATGAATTATCTACATTAGTTACAGCATCGCACCCACAAAGTGATGAAATAATTACCCAACTCAAAGCACTAAATAAACCCAATAGAGACATTAAAAATGTATTTAACTTACACCAACTTTCTGATTGGCAAGTAACTGATCCTTTTTGGCATTCGCAGCATGCAATGCTCACCACCCCAGTAAGTACCAGTACAGAAAGCTACCAGCTCTATATTTTTTCAGAAACAATTGGCGCATTTAATCAGCACGATATTACTTTAATGCAACGCTTTGTCAGCTTTGCAGGGAATACAATTTCACAATTTGAAAAACGAAATTTACTTGTTAAACAAAAAGAAATGGAAGAAAAACAAAGTAACATTGAACAAGTGTTAATCAACTCTGAAAAAATGGCTTCGTTAGGGCAAATGGCGGCAGGCGTTGCACACGAAATAAACAACCCTTTAAGCTACATTGTCAGTAATATCCAAAATTTGGCTTACAACCTTGAGCAATTTAGTCATTTAATTAACGCACTCAAAGCAGAAAAAGCCATAGCGCAGCAAACATTAGCAGATACGCTACAACATTATCAATTTGATGAATTACAAACAGACTCAAGCGATATCATTGCTGAAATGACTGAAGGGGCTGATCGAGTTAAAGAGATTGTTCAAGGGTTAAGGCAATTTGCTCATCCGGATCAAACCCAAATTGGCGATATTGATATAACCGAGCTCATTGATAACACATTACGTGTTGCCTGGAACGAAATTAAATACAACGCCAACGTTGAAAAACACTACAACACAGAGCCCGTTATCATCACAGGACGTTCGACCCAGCTCTCTCAGGTATTTTTAAATTTATTTTTTAACGCCGCTCAAGCCATTTGCGACAAGGTTGGTGTCATCAGTATCACCACTAAAGCCGATAAAAAAAATGCCTATATAACTATTGCCGATAATGGCAGTGGAATTGATGTGGACAAATTAAATAAAATTTTTGACCCTTTCTATACTACAAAACCAATAGGCCAAGGCACAGGGTTAGGGCTGGCTATTAGCAAAGCAATTATAGAGCAACATAGTGGTCAAATTCGAGTTGAAAGCCAGCGAAACCGAGGTACTGTTTTTTATATTACTTTACCGAAGAAACCAATTTTAACTGATGACACGCTAACTATATTAAATACCAAACAATAAGAACTAAACCTTGTATTTAAAAAGAGTAAAGCGAGTTTAATTTTTAAATCTATTTAACCTGAACTTTGGTTAAGAAACATACTAAAATATTGAATAATAATATTTAAATTAATTTTTCTAGCCAGAGATTTTCAATGAAAACAAGGCGAATTTACGCGTCAATAGCTGGTCTATTGTAAGTAAATTCAACGCAGTTAGCGCTGAAAATAGCTGCTAGTATTATCCAGAGCTCAGGTTATTTATGCAAATCGGCCTTAAAAGTAAATTCAAAGCATGTGCCTTTACCTAGCTCACTTGTAACATTTACAGCGCCTTGATGCTCTTGCACAGTTGCATACACTTCAGATAAACCAAGTCCAGTACCTTTACCCACTTCTTTGGTGGTAAAAAAGGGATCAAAAATACGCGCCAAATTATCAGGTTCTATACCACAGCCCGTATCTGATATAGCCAGGAAAATGTCTTTATCGTTATTGTAATCACACCTAATACTTAATACTCCCATAGGTTGCATCGCATGTAATGCATTAATTAGTGTATTAAATAATAACTGCCTAATCGCGCTAGGTTTTGCCCAAAAAATAATGTCTTTCTCTGGTACAGAGACCTCGGTTGTCGCTATATATTTTATTTCATTTTCGAGCACAATTAATGCCGAGCTTATTTCTGCAGACAAATTCATTTCGCACCAATCTTCATTGTCTTGTGATGCAAAATCACGCAGCCCGTTTACAATTTTACGTACCCGCTCAGTCCCCCCTAATGACTCTTCAACTAATTCAGGTAAATCCTCGTAGATAAAAGCAATACCGTTTTTTTCGTAAACATCATCAAGTAATGCTACAAATCGCGGTTCGGCTTGCTTTAAGATTATTTTTTTCTGTGTTTCATTGGTTTTTATTAATTTATCCATGTAATCGCTTAGTGTTTCTAAATTAGAACGTACAAAGCCAATAGGATTATTAATTTCATGTGCGACCCCCGCGGCTAATTGGCCAATGGAAGCCATTTTTTCAGACTGTAGCATTTGCTTTTGAGCGGTTTTAAGTTCGTCATGTAATTGCTTGAGCTTATTGTGGTCTCGTTCAAGCTCATTTTTTAATTGCGTTTGCTGCATAAAATAGCTCGCCTCTGCGGTAACGTCTGTTACCACAATACACACATGGCCTACATCGCCATTCTGGTTGATAATCGGCATAAACTGTACATTTTGATACATTTGTGACTCATCACCAGTAATTGGCCGAGTACTGCGCATTGGAAATACATGAGGGCGTTGTTGCCAATAACTAAAACTAGGATTTTTTAATACAAAAACACTGTCGATTTTACGCTTTAAAAAACGTGCTTGTTCAGCAAAAACCGTGAGTAAGTTCTGTCCCGTTAAATGATCGTTTCGGGTCGTTAAACCACCAAAAAAAGCAGAATTAATAAAAGTGATAATACAATTTTCATCTATAATACAAGCACCAATTGGGATTTGCTGGATAACGCGCTTAAATTCTGCCTCGTCCATCACCCCTCCAGCAAGGCACGAATTGGTATAAGCGCTTGTTCGATTGACCCTTCACTGAGACCTATAAGCACACGCGCATCAAACTTCATATGCTCTATTTTAAAATCAACTTCAATAACTAATATCGATGACCAATCTATATTCTGTGCCGCATTTTCAGGATAATAAAAAGAGGGCATATTTAATTGAGTAGTTAACTCTAATTGACTTGTAAAACCCTGCAAACAAGCCCCAGATAAAATGTTGGTTACTTCTAACACCAGTTCTTCTGTAGCCGCTTTATCAAGAGGTAAATCAAAATCCATGATATCGGCGAGTGCTTCACATCCCTCCTTTTGAATACTTGTAATTACTTCTCCACGAATTGAACCAACAAATGACTGCCTAGCAGACCAACTACTTTTTAACCCTTCAAGTATCCCTTGAAACGCTACTGGCGACAAAGATTCTATAGCGGGCACAGACAGCGCCACCTTTGTTTGAATTAAACGAGCAAGTGCATCAGCCGCTTGTCCCATAGAAATATTCATTATTTCTTGCAGTGCATCTTGCTCCTCTTCACTTATTGAAATCATAACAATCCAACCTCGTGTAACGTATTACTAAGCTCCTCAGCTGAAATAGGCTTTTTCAAAAACCTAAAGGCGCCTAAGGAG